>NZ_JADBVE010000028.1:0-43597 GCF_020245285.1 Microcystis sp. M31BS1 | reverse complement strand
GGATGATGAAATCTTTCATAATACAGTGAGTTCTTTTCTTCTTCCGTGAATTCTAGGTTAATCATGTTTTTAATGAGTGCTTTGCTTCTAATTATGGCTCTTAAACTATATTATTGTCCTTGAGTAAAAAATGCAAGTTGCAGCCGTGCAAAGTATACTTAAGAACAAAACTATACCCATAAGCTATCAGCCATTGGCTAAAGTCTGACCACAACCTCCTCAGCAGTCAAGCAGAATCGGATCAAAAATATTTTGTCAATCTGTTTTTCCTACCAAAGAAAAAGCTTTTTGTCAAGCATACAAAAGAACTACATTTTTCAGGAAAATCAAGAATTTTTTCCAGAAAATGTCAGCCAAAACACTGTTTTTAGGGAACAAAATAATCCTGGCTATACCATATATAGAGTGATAAGATTATTTAACACGCTAGATGTTGTGTTTTCCCAGAAAATCTGATAGAATACTCTAGTACAAATAGATTAATTTGTCAAATTTTTTAACGCCGCAATTTCCTAATTATGCAATCAAAGCCCTTGACTACTACCGTCTCCATTCACAAAAATAACGAAGTAATACCCTTTCGTTCTACCCCTTTAGCTAATATGGGCAGCCATGGAATTAGAGTGATTCGGCGCGATGGTTCCACCACAAGCTTAAATATCGGCAAAATTCGCGACGTGGTAGAGTGGGCTTGTGAAGGCAAAAAAGTCAATTCAATCGCCTTAGAAGCGGGTTTAACCACGCGCCTGCGGGATGGGATTACCACCAGGGAAATACAGGATAATTTAATTAATTGCGCCCTAGAAATGTGTAGTCCCGAGGAACCGGATTGGCGCTATGTGGCGGGAAGATTGCATATTTGGAGTCTGTGGAAAGATACCTTAGTAGTCCGGGGTTATCAGTACGGAAATTACGAGAAAACTGTCAAAACTCAAGTTAAAAATCGGCTGTACGACGAAAGGATTCTCATCTATTCCGAAGCAGAATTAAAAGAAGCCGGTTCTTGGATTAATCCCGATTGGGACATCGATTATGATTACGCAGGGGCATTGTTAATCACTAGCCGTTATTTACTCAAAAATGAGTTACCCCAAGAGGCATTATTAACCTGTTCCCTACTGCTTGCCACTGTGGAAGAACCGGCTAATAGACTCCACTGGGCGAAGAAATTTTATCAAGGGATTGCTCAAAGAAAAATCTCTCTTGCCACCCCAATTTTAGCCAATTTACGCACACCTAAAGGTTCCCTAACCAGTTGTTTTATACTTTCCATTGACGACAGTTTAGAAAGCATTTTCGGCGAGATTACTAATGCTGCCCGCATCTCCAAAAATGGTGGCGGTGTCGGGGTGAATATGAGTAGAATCCGTGCCACTGGTAGCTGGGTAATGGGGAAAGCTAACGCTTCCGGGGGGATTATTCCTTGGATTAAATTACTCAACGATACAGCTATTGCAGTAAATCAGGGGGGAAGACGAGCCGGGGCAGTAACTATCGGTGTTGACATCTGGCATTTAGATGTGCCAGAATTTCTGGAAATGCAGACAGAAAACGGTGATCAAAGACGCAAAGCTTATGATGTTTTTCCCCAATTAGTTATCACCGATGAATTTATGCGTCGGGTGATAACTAAAGCCGAGTGGACATTAGTAGATCCCTACGAAGTTCGCACAAAATTAGGTATAGAATTAGCGCAACTATGGGGGGAAGAATTTGAAGAAGCTTATCGTTTAGTAGAAGCTAATTTAGATCAAGAGATTCTCCTCTATAAAAAAATCAATGCCCGGGACTTATTTAAAAGTATCATGCGTTCCCAAGTAGAAACAGGAATGCCCTACATTGCTTTCAAAGATACCATTAATCGCGCTAATCCTAATAAACACGATGGCTACATCCCCGGTGTAAATTTATGCGTCGCGGGAGAAACAAAAATTCTCACTGACCGAGGACAAATAGCAATCGCTGATTTGGTGGGGGAATATGTTAATGTCTGGAATGGATTGGAGTGGTCAGAAGTATTAGTTAAAAAGACTGGAGAAAACCAGCCTTTATTAAAGGTCAATTTCTCTAACGGAGAGGCATTAGAATGTACTTACTACCATAAGTTTTACGTTCAGAAAAACTACAAGGGAACCGTGGAAATTGTGGAGGCAAAAGACCTCAAACAAGGAGATAAATTAATTAAATACCAGCTGCCTCTCATCCAGTCAGAAAATGATCTTGACTTTCCCTACGCCTACACCGCAGGATTCTTTTCTGGAGATGGGAGTTACGGAAACAATGGAATGCCAGAAGTTGACCTATACGGAGTTAAAAAAGAGTTACTTCCCTTATTGGCTATTCGTAACAAATATCGGGGAAATGGCTCTATTGAAAAAGGTACTTTTTGGAGAAAAGAAACCGATACCCTAGGGGTATATCATGACAGTAAACAAGATCGGATCGTCTGTAAACTCCCGTTAGATATTCCCAGTAAATTTACAGTTCCTCTCAATGGTTACACAATTAAATCTCGTTTAGAATGGTTAGCTGGTTTACTTGATGCCGATGGAACAGTTGCCCGCAATGGTTCTAACGAGTCTCTCCAGATTGCTGCTGTTAACCGGCAATTTTTGCTCGATATTCGCCTAATGTTACAGACTTTAGGAGTTGATTCCAAAGTTACTTTTATGGATGACGGTGGCTATAAATTGATGCCAAATGGAAAGGGAAATTATCAAGAATATCTCTGTCAACCAAAATATCGTTTACTGATTAATTCTGTCGGACTATTTCAACTTGGTCAATTGGGACTTAAAACCCATCGCTTACAATGGACTTTAAAAGAACCCCAACGTTCGGCAACTCAGTTTATCCGCATTGAATCGGTAGAGTTAACCTGTCGTCGAGATGACACCTACTGTTTTACAGAACCCAAGCGTCATCTGGGAATGTTTAACGGCATTCTAACAGGACAATGCACCGAATCTTTCAGCAATGTCACCCCCGATAAAACTGCCCATTGTTGTAATTTAGTTAGCCTTAATTTAGCCAATATCGACAGGGAAGAAATCGAGTCTAATTGTCAAATCGCTGTCAGGATTCTCGACAATACCATCGATATCACTAATCCTCCCTTTGATAATGCTAAAAACCACAACGATAAATATCGCACTATTGGGGTAGGGGCGATGGGATTGGCTGACTGGTTAGCTAAACGGAAATTATCCTACAATAACCTGTCAGAAATTAGTAATTTATTTGAAGAAATTGGCTATTGGTGTACCTATTCCTCGATGGAATTAGCCAAAGAACGCGGTGCTTATCAAGCTTTCTTGGGTAGTGAATGGAGTCAAGGTAAATTAATCGGAGCAAAACCAGTGGCATGGTTTTTAAATAATGCGGTGCAACCGCAAAGATGGCAACAATTAGCCGAAGATATTCAACGATTTGGCATCCGTAATTCCCATATTACCGCCATTGCTCCTAATACTTCCTCCAGTTTGGTACAGGGATGTACCGCTAGTGTTTTGCCAGTTTATAGTCGCTTTTTCTACGATAAATGGGCAAAGGGAACCGTTCCCATCGCACCACCTTTTATTGAAGAAGCTTTCTGGTTTTATCCAGAGAATAAAAATCTCGAACAGCAGCAAGTGGTGAAAGCGATCGCTACTATGCAAGAATGGATCGATACGGGAATTTCTATGGAGTTATTATTCAACCTCAATGAAGGGGTTTACTTTCCCGCAGAACCTAACCGTTGTCTCACTGCCAAAGATATCTTTGATACCCTAGTTATGGCCTGGGAATTGGGGTGTAAAGCGATTTATTATATCCGTACCGTACAAAAGGACAATTTTCGAGAGTCTGACGATAGTTGTTCTAGTTGCGCTAATTAAGGTTAACTTCGGTGGGCAATGCCCACCTTAATTTTTTTACATCAAAGATTAGGACTGATAAAATGAGTTTTATTGATCACCTAATCACAGCTATGGATAAGACTTTATACGAACAGGATTACTATCTCTGGATAGAGAAAACCATATCTTTACTAGAAAATCATCAATTTTCCGATTTAGATTTAGATAATCTCATCGAGGAGATTAAAAGTATGGGTATCAAGGAAAAACATACCTTAACAAGTTTATTGACTAGAATAATCCAACATTTGCTGCAACTCGCTTATTGGCAATCGGAAAGCCAATATAATGCTAATCACTGGCAAGGAGAAATTACTATTTTTAGAATTGATTTATGGGAAGTTCTTGATGATAATCCAAGTTTAAAGTCCTATCTAGAGAATAGTTTTGATAAATGTTATCAGTCAGCCCTTCGTATCCTAGCTAGAAAAATGGGAGTAAAAATCAATACTTTGCCCAGGGAAAAAATTCTCACTCTTGCCCAAGCTTTGGATGATGATTGGTTTCCTGAATATGAGGATAATAATAATTGATGATTTGGTTGGATTATAGTTAACTAAGGTGAGGGACTATGGAAACGAACTTATACGAACAGGATTACTATCTTTGGTTAGAGAAAACCATATCTTTACTAGAAAATCGCCAGTTTTCTGAGTTGGATTTAGAAAATTTAATTGAAGAAATCAAAGATATGTCCAGAAGAGAACGTCAGCAGTTAGAGAGTTTACTAACTAAACTCTTGGAACATTTACTTAAATTAACTTATTGGCAATCTAAGCGCGATTACAATAAAAACAAGTGGCGACGGGAGATTTTAAATTTTCGCATTCAAATAAAAAGAATTATTAGCAACAAAAAGGATGGAACTTATAATACAAACTTAGCATCTTACCTCACCGAGATTCTTGAGCAATGTTATGAGGATGCTTGCCATCTATTTGTCGAAGGTTCTGGCATCGATAAAAGACTTTTAAGTGCTACACCTATGGGAGCAATCGACCAAATTTTAGATGAAAATTGGTTTCCTGAGTTTCTCGGAGAGGATTAAGCAATGAAGAGTGATTTATACGAAAAAGATTATTATCTCTGGATAGAGAAAACCAGATCTTTACTAGAAAATCATCAATTTTCCGATTTAGATTTGGATAATCTCATCGAGGAGATTAGCGACATGGGCAAAAGCCAACGACAAAGCTTAAAGAGTTATTTAACTCGGTTATTAGAACATTTGCTAAAACTGGTTTACTGGCAGTCGGAATTAGAATATAATCAAAGAGGATGGAAAAATGAAATCCGTAACTTTCGCCTACAAATTAAACAAATTATTGAAGACAGTCCCAGTTTAAAGCCCTATCTATCGGAAATTTTCTCGTCCTGTTATCAAAATGCCCGTAAATTGTTTCTGGATTTATCTGGAATGGCTGAAAATTTGGTCGGTTTAGCTCCAATTTGCACTATAGAACAGGCTTTAAATGAGGATTGGTTTCCTGAAATATCAAAATAATGGGGGATAATTATGGAAAATAACTTATACGAAAAAGACTACTATCTCTGGTTAGAAAAAACCATATATTTACTAGAAAATAATCGGTTTTCTGATTTAGATTTAGAGAATTTAATTGACGAAATTAGTAGCATGGGTAAAAGTGAGAAACGAAGTTTAGAAAGTTATTTAACTCGCTTATTAGAACATTTGCTAAAACTGGTTTACTGGCAATCGGAATTAGAATATAATCAAAGAGGATGGAAAAATGAAATCAGGAATTTCCGTCGTGCCATAAAAAGAATTATTGCCGATAGTCCTAGTTTACAGCCTTATCTGATTGAAATTTTTGATAACTCTTTTCAAGAAGCTCGTATTTCTTTTATCGAATTATCGGGAATGGCTGAAAATTTGGTCAGTTTAGCTCCAATTTGCACTATAGAACAAGCTTTAAATGAGGATTGGTTTCCTGAAATATCAAAACAATGGGGATAATTATGGAAAAGAACTTATACGAAAAAGATTACTATCTCTGGTTAGAGAAAACCATTAATTTACTGGAAAATAATCAGTTTTCTGATTTAGATTTAGAAAATTTAATTGACGAAATAAAATCTATGTCTATCAATCAACAGAAAGCATTAAAAAGCAATCTGACTGTGATTTTATGGCATTTACTAAAATACTTACAAGAGCCAGAAAAACAAACCAGAAGCTGGGCATTAACCCTTTTTGAGCATCGAGAGAGAATCGAAGAAGATTTAGAAAATAGCCCTAGTCTTAAGAGTTTTTTAACAGAAGAAGATTTAAAAAAATGCTATAATAAAGCCAGAAAAAAAGCCGCTATTGAAACAGGGATAAACCTAGAGAAATTCCCGAAGAATTGCCCATTTACTTTGGCAGAAGCCCTAGATTTTGAATTTATCCCTAATCAAAACATTTGACTTTTTACCAAAAACCTACTATAACCTAGAAGTGCCATAAGATTCAAGTAATCATGTCCTTACATTTAGTTAATACTTGCCATTCGATGCCCATTTCCCCGATCTTCAATCCTGCGGGAGATGATGCGATCGAAAACCGTTCGATCTGGTTTGGTAACACCACCAACCTGATGCAATTAAACGATGTCCGCTACACCTGGGCGGTGGGTTTATATCAACAAATGCGGGAAAATTTCTGGATTCCGCAACGCTTAGATATCACTCAAGACGTGACTGAATACGGGCATCTTACCGACGAAGAAAGGTATGCTTATGATGGTATTTTATCCTATCTAACTTTTCTTGATTCCGTGCAAACCTGTAATATTCCCCACCTAAAAGGTAGCGTCACCGCGCCAGAAATTAGTCTTTGTATGGCGGAACAAATTTCTCAAGAAGCCATGCACAATCAAAGTTATCAATACTTAATTGAAACAATTATTCCCTCGGATCGCCGAGGCGAAGTTTATGACTTTTGGCGCACCGATAAAGTTCTCAGAGATCGCTGTGAATTTATTGCTAGTCTCTACCAGCAATATATCGATAAACAAACTACTGAAAGCTATTTTATCGCTCTTCTTGCCGATTATTTGCTAGAGAGTTTGTATTTTTATAACGGGTTAAATAATGAGGTAGCCCACTAGCATCGTGAGGTGTTAGTTAAAACTCGCCAAATTGCTGGGAAGCCCTAAAGCCCTTAGGCCAAAGCGAAGTCTGAAAAGATAAGCGTAAAGGAGCGAGAGCAGAAAAAAGTTAAGGGATTTAATAAAAGCCGTAAGGCAGTTATTAAAAACAATGGGTAATCAGCAGCCAAGCCTCTATTTTAAAGGGGAAGGTTCAACGAACAGAGGGTGAGTATCTTCTTGGTAAATACGCTATAAAAGGTTCAAGAAGATAATGGTATGTTCTAGCCCCACTCTGAAAGGATGGGTAGTTGCGTCATCTTTTTCTATAATCTCGCTTCTCGACAGCTAATGTCCGGTAGTGCTGACGTTTTCAAAATGATCAACCGGGACGAATTAAGTCACGTCCGTTTGTATCAGAAACTTATTCCCGAAGCCATGGCAACTTTTTCCCATTCCGTTGAACAGATTTATGAGATGTTCGATACGGCCGTTAAACACGAATGTCGCTGGACAAATCACATTGTTGGCAACGACATTTTAGGTATTACCGAATACAGTACCGAACAGTACACCAAATACCTCGCTAATATTCGACTGAAAGCGATCGGACTTGAGCCTTTATACAGGGAAGAAAAGTATAACAAAAGTCCCTATAACCATCTGGAACGCTTCTCCGATACCAAAAAAGAAGGCCACACCAAAGCGAACTTTTTTGAAGCAACCGTGACCAGTTACGTTATGTCTTCTGGCTTAACTGGATGGGATGAAATTTAAAATTTACGGGACAAAAATGACCCAAATCATTACCATAAAGTGGCAATTTTGTCAAAAAATTGACAAAATTTAGCAGCCTTTATATAAAAGGAAGAAATTAGTGCTAATTTCTTCCTTTTTTTGCTTAGGTAATACGGTTCTTCGTTACTTGGTATGGTTCGATAGGGGGGCATAAATCGACTAAATCTTTATCTGGTAAGAGATTTAATTGATTAGTTCGCTCTAGAGCAAAAACAATTGACAAAAATCGCTAAATGCCTTTCTATATAAAGGTTCCATCCCTTATAACCCCCGTCCATTGCATAACACAAACCGAAGAACCGGTAATACTAAATCTGGTTATTAAAGACTGATTATTTATTCCCCCTCTTGCCCCTTGCCTTTTGCCTTTTGCCCTTTGCCTCTTGTATGAGTGCCTCTTGTATGAGTGCCTAAGTGGGTGGGTGGAATTAAATATAAAATGAACGTAGGTTGGGTTGAAGCATGAAACCCAACGCCCGCATAGTTTACGCTACCGCTAACCCATCCTACAAATAATTGTGCCTCCCTACTTAACCCGAACTGACCTGAGAAAATTATAAAACTAGAGATCATTTGCAAAAGTTGCCCTAGAATGAAAGCGTTGAAAAAGCCGAGCAATTACTGTATATTGCTGAAAAATTAACCAGAGATGACCAATACTACCGATAAACCGACCAACGATCTCTCAAAAATCTCCATGCGAGATTTAATGATCCAACTGAAAACATCTCCCGATGGTCTCACCACCAGTGAAGCAAAAAATCGCCTCAATAGCGACGGTTATAACGAGATTGCCGAGAAAAAAGTCAGCCCCCTGATCAAATTCCTTTCCTACTTTTGGAATCCCTTTTCCTGGATGATTGAAGCGGCGGTAATTTTTTCCGCTATCGTCGGTGATTGGGTGGACTTCGTGATTATCGCCATTCTACTGGTGGCTAACGGTTTGATCGGCTACTTCGAGGAAAAAACCGCCGGGGATGCGGTGGCTGCCTTGAAAGCGCAACTCGCCCTCAATGCCGATGCCAAAAGAGACGGCAAATTTGTTTCCGTCCCCGCTAGGGAATTAGTACCCGGAGACGTGATCCGGATCAAGATCGGCGATGTGCTGCCGGCCGATGCCCGACTGCTGCCGGGGGATCCCGTCAAAATCGACCAAGCTGCCCTAACGGGGGAATCCTTACCCGTGGATCGCAGTTCTGGCGAACAAGTGTACTCAGGTTCAGTGGTGAAAAAAGGTCAAGCTGAGGCCATAGTTAACGGGACCGGCAGTAATACCTTTTTCGGTCGTACCGCTAAACTGGTAGCCAGTACCGAAAACGTCAGCCATTTCCAGAAATCAGTCCTCAAAATCGGTGACTTTCTCATCGTCATTGCCCTGATTTTAATCGCTATTATCGTTGTTTACCGTCTTTATAACGGTATTGTCGATAAACAGGGCGTAGAAGTGATCCGCTTGCTGAAATTCTGTCTCGTTCTCACCATTGCTTCTGTTCCCGTCGCCTTGCCCACAGTTCTCTCCGTCAGTATGTCGGTAGGGGCAAAGGCACTAGCGGATAAAAACGCCGTGGTGACACGCTTGGCGGCGATCGAGGAACTAGCGGGCATGAATATGCTCTGTTCCGATAAAACCGGCACTCTCACCCTTAATCAGCTTAGTTTAGGCGATCCCT
This sequence comes from Microcystis sp. M31BS1, assembly GCF_020245285.1. NCBI lineage: Bacteria > Bacillati > Cyanobacteriota > Cyanophyceae > Chroococcales > Microcystaceae > Microcystis > Microcystis sp. M31BS1. Next base: position 34,141 of record NZ_JADBVE010000028.1, on the reverse strand, counting down.
ACACCCTGCCGGGGATCAGCGCCGACGATCTAATTCTCACCGCTTCCCTCGCTTCCCAAACTAGCGATGACGATCCGATCGATAAAACTATTCTCGCCGGTTTAAAAGATGCCACGGTACTCGATCGCTATCAAGTCACCCACTTTACCCCCTTCGATCCCGTCGCTAAACGCACCGAAGCCGATATTACCACCGCCGATGGTGAGACTTTTAAAACCAGTAAGGGCGCACCGCAGGTAATGCTCGATCTAGCCTACAATAAAGAGGAAATCGAAGGGCCGGTGAATCAAATCATCGAAGATTACGCCAAAAAAGGCTATCGCGCCCTAGGAGTGGCCAAAACCACCCCCCAAGGTCAATGGCAATTCTTGGGCATTATCTCCCTATTTGATCCACCACGGGTTGATTCCCAATTAACCCTACAAACCGCCCTAAAATTAGGGGTTCCCGTCAAGATGATCACGGGGGATCAGGTGTTAATCGCTAAGGAAACCGCTCGACAATTGGGTTTAGGTAACAATATCCTCGATGCCAAAATTTTTCGGGAAGTCCCCCCCAATCAGCTAGGAACCCTCGATGAACAGATTCTCGGCGCCGATGGTTTCGGTCAAGTTTTCCCGGAGGACAAATATCATATCGTCGATGTCTTGCAGAAAACTAATCACATTGTCGGTATGACCGGAGATGGGGTCAACGATGCGCCGGCGCTGAAAAAAGCCGATGCGGGGATTGCGGTTTCCGGGGCGACGGATGCGGCCCGGGCGGCGGCCGATATAGTTCTCCTTACCCCCGGTTTATCGGTAATCGTCGATGCAATTAGGTTAAGTCGTCAGATTTTTGAGCGGATGACCAGTTATGTTCTCTACCGGATCATCGCCACAATTCAGATTCTCGTTTTTACCACTTTGGCGATTCTGTTCTTTAATTCCTACCCGATTACGGCAATTATGATCGTTTTCTTAGCAATTCTTAACGATGGAGCGATCATGACGATCGCCTACGATAATGCCAAGATATCGAAAGTACCCCAAGCTTGGGATATGCCGAAAGTTCTCACCATCGCTTCGGTTTTGGGAGTGGTCAACGTCATTGCCACTTTCCTACTGTACTATCTAGCGGGCCGGGTATGGGGAATGACTCCTGACAAGGTGCAAACCTATATTTTCCTCAATATCGCTCTCTTAGGGATGATGACTCTCTATTCGGTGCGGGCAAAAGGTGCGTTTTGGTCCTTGGCCCCTGCTAAACCTCTAGCGATCGCTACTGGCATCTCGGTCATTATATCTTCGCTGATCTCAATGTTCGGAATCCTGATCGCCCCGATCGGTTTTGAGGGAGTGGCAAAAAGCTGGCTCTATGCCCTAGTCTGGTTATTGATTATCGATCGAGTCAAATTGGCTCTCTATTCGATTTTTAATCATCCCAAGGCAGATTTAGGCAACACCTATCAATCCACTTGGGAGAATTTAAAAACTTGATCGTAGTCCCTATCCTGGGGAAAACCAAGCTCATCAGGCACTTTCCCCAGAAAATTTTTTTCAGCAAACTCTAATTAGGGTCTGCTGAAAAAGTACGGGCGAAGCATTCGGATAGAAAATCTCCGGTTTCACCGATAGGTTATTGCCCGAATGCTTCGCCCCTACGGGACGCGGGCCGATGAAGACGCAAGGTTTGGAAGCACGATTCTCTCAAAATCTTGCACCTGTTTCGCCAGAAAAGCCACAAAACCCTTACCTTGCCTACATTTCACATTTATTCAACAAACCCTAATTATGACGATTGCCATCATAGTGAATTCTTGCCCCGGCCCATTGCAATTTTTCCTGTAGAGTCTGATAAAAAGAATAACTTTCCCGCAGGATAATAAATTGGGCGAATTTTTCGGCTTTAGTAACTCCCACCCATTGCCCGGGCCAAATGGAAGTAGCTAAAGCGCCATCCATCCAGAGTTTAGTATTTAATTCGTAGTCTCCCAGAGGCCAAATACTAACCAGAGATGCCGGGGGAATGACAATCGGCCGACTGGAGAGACTCAAGGGACAAATCGGGGTGACAGCGATCGCTTCCATGCCGGGGTGTATAATCGGACCATTAGCGGAAGCGGTGTAACAGGTGGATCCCGTGGGAGTAGCCACTAATAAACCGTCCCCTTGGTACTGATCTACTACTTCCCCGTCCACTTCGATTTCGAGGATTGAGGTGGGCATCCTATCGATACTAGCGGGTTTCACACACATCTCATTCAGGGCATAAAATGCCTCGCTCACTGGCTGCGGGTTTCTTTTATCCCCTTCATAGATTCTGGCCATTAACATCATCCGTTGTTGTACCGCATAGTGATCGGATTGTAAACGCTCCCAGACCGTCTCCGTATCTTGGAAAATCTCCAAAGGTTCCGTTAAAAATCCCAGATGGCCGCCAACATTCACCGCTAAAATTGGAATGTCTTCGTGGGCTAAATAGCGAGCAGCGGCCAAAATGGTTCCATCTCCCCCCAAAACGATGGCAAGGTCGATTTTTTCCGATGCTGAGGCTAAAAATACTGGATAGGGATTATCTTTAAAGCCACTGGGTCCCATTAAAACTTTACACTGACGGGCTTCTAACTGTTTAGCGCATTTTTCCGCCCATGCTTTACTTTGGGGATGGTTGGCCTTGTGAGCGATGATTACTTGTTTTAACTGCACGGAGTTGAGACCTTGTTCGGAGGTTCTATATTTTTAACAATACCAAGACCGGGTAGATCGGGTGAAAAGTAAAAAGTAAAAAAGGGGTTGGGGGAAGAACCTCGGCCTGACTGTAGCCAATTTGACAGAATTAATCGATAGATAAGGGTAGATGGAATTAACTAGGGTTTGCTGAAAAAGTAGGGGCGAAGCATTCGGATAGAAAATCTATGGTTTCACCGATAGGTTATTGCCCGAATGCTTCGCCCCTACAGGACGCGGGCCGATGAAGACGCAATGTTTTGAAGGACGATTCTCTCAAAATCTTGCACCTGTTCCGCGAGAAAAGCCACAAAACTCTTACCTTGCCTACATTTCACATTTATTCAGCAAGCCCTAACTAGGATAAGCTGGCAGGTTTTAGCAATCTTATTCCCTTTTTTCCCTGTAACTGCTGTATCTGTGCGACTTTTTCCCAATTATCTCCCTCAACACCCCTACCACTTAATTTCCCCGCAAGGTTATAATTGTATTAAGATGTGTAACAATTCTCTGGCAAACTCTTGACAAAGGATAACAAATCTGCTCTCCCAAAAAACAGGAAAGGTTTTATTTCTATGACATTAATTCAAACCGCCCAATTATCGCTAGAAACTTTGGCTTTAGCCTTTTTTAAGCAGACAGAAGGACGCTGGCAATCCCAGAGACGTTATTACACCCTCACCCAAGAAACGGAACCCCAAGAAGTTATCAGCGCCATCGAGATTAAATATTTACCCCAAGGCAGCGAAACATTAATTCAACTGGCCCGTTTACATAATCTGGAAGATACAGTTCTATTAGGTGGTACGGAAGTCACTTGGCAAAGTAATTATCTGCGTCCCCAGAGTAAAAAACCCTCCAACGGTTCGACTATATTCGGTATTTTAGATAATATTCTCTATCGCGATCGGGGATTTGCGACGGATAAACCCGTTAGTGCCATTTATACCTTTCCTAACCCCTCTACTCTCTGTCTGAGAACAGAATACGCCGGTTCTGTCTTTGAAGAAGAAATTAAACTCATCGGTCAACAATATCGCACCCGACAAACTATTATCTCTCGCGCTGGTCAAGAATTGATGATCGGTCAATATCTAGAAAAACGGGTCAATTAGTCAAAAAAATGACGGCTATTCCCATAATTTTGACTTTTATCCTAGGAATAGGGCTGAAATCAAATCAGCCCTTCCCATAACTCCCCTTTAAACTGGGGTTAAATTGTCTTGATTCTGACTAGCGAGAAACTTCTCTAATTCCGTAATTGCATCGGCATCGACCTTAGTTTGCATAGGACAGAATTTCGGTCCACACATCGAACAAAACTCCGCAGTCTTATAGATATCTGCGGGTAAAGTCTCATCGTGGTATTCCTTAGCGCGATCGGGATCCAAGGATAACTGAAATTGACGATTCCAATCGAAATTATAACGAGCAATGGAGAGTTCGTCGTCACGATCACGCGCCCCGGGACGATGACGGGCGATATCTGCCGCATGAGCCGCTATTTTGTAGGCAATTAAGCCATTTCGCACATCTTCAGCGTTGGGTAAACCGAGATGTTCTTTCGGAGTGACATAACATAACATCGCCGTCCCGTACCAACCCGCCAGAGCCGCCCCGATCGCCGAAGTGATATGATCGTACCCTGGGGCAATATCAGTGACAAGGGGACCAAGAACATAGAAGGGTGCTTCGCTACACTCCTCCATTTGTTTTTTCACATTAAATTCAATTTGATCCATGGGAACATGGCCAGGTCCTTCCACCATCACCTGTACATCGTGTTCCCAAGCGCGGCGCGTCAGTTGGCCGAGGGTTTTCAATTCCGCTAATTGGGCCGCATCGGAAGCATCGTGGGTACAACCGGGACGTAGGGAGTCACCGAGACTAAAAGAAACGTCATAACGCTTGAAAATCTCGATAATTTCATCGAAATGGGTGTAGAGAGGATTTTGCTTATGGTGGTGTAACATCCACTTAGCAATAATACCACCACCCCGGGAGACAATCCCGGTCAGACGGGTTTTGACTAAAGGCAGGTGTTCGATGAGGATTCCCGCATGAATCGTCATGTAATCTACCCCTTGCCCGGCGTGTTTTTCGATAATATGGAGGAAATCTTCGGGGGTGAGTTTTTCAATATTGCCGTGAACGCTTTCCACCGCTTGATAGATGGGTACAGTACCGATGGGGACAGGAGAAGCATTGATAATCGCAGTGCGAATTTCGTCCAAATTACCGCCACCGGTGGAAAGATCCATCACCGTATCCGCGCCGTATTTGACCGCTAGGTGTAATTTTTCCAGTTCTTCGTTAATATTCGAGGAGTTAGGGGAAGCCCCGATATTAGCATTAACTTTACACTTAGAAGCAATACCGATCGCCATAGGTTCGAGGTTGAGGTGATTGATATTAGCGGGAATAATCAGTCTTCCTCGGGCGATTTCGCTGCGAATCAATTCGGGAGAGAGATTTTCCCGTTTTGCCACATACGTCATCTCTTCGGTAATTATCCCCTGACGGGCGTAGTGCATTTGCGATACATTTGCTTGTCCGCGCCGGGGGGCAACCCATTCTTGTCTCATAATTTTATTTCCTCTGTAAACAGCTTCCCTACGCTGGAATTACCCAGTCTCAGGTTCTAAGGGTCTTTCTCAGCCTGATTATCCCAGACACCCCTAGCTATGACGGCAATTGTATCACTGTTGACGACTGAGGAGATCAAGCTTAAGATTGTTGTTTGATTGGGCAGTTAGGCTAAAACCCACTTAGACCCCCTACAATAAACTTCTTAGGTGACGAATACTTAAATTTTCCACAATTGGGAAAAATTCGGATTAGGAAATCCAGAAAGTACCCGTCTGGGTTTGAGCCTAAACAAGCTCGAATTATCCAAAAAGCGTCGGGATTTTACGTTTCGGTTTCCTTCCAATCTACGGAATTAGTTCCCGATATGACAGTAGGGAAGACCTGTTTAGGAATTGACGCGGGGATTGAGAGTTTTGTGGCTACTTCACGAGGAGATTTAATCAAAGCCCCTCGATTTTTGTTGAAAGTACAGAGTAAGCTTAAATTGCTAAGTAGGTGGGTGGAATTAAATATAAGATGAACGTAGGTTGGGTTGAAGTATGAAACCCAACGCCCGCATGGGTTACGCTACCGCTAACCCATCCTACAAATAATTGTGCCTCCCTACTTACAAAGACGCTTGAAACATAAAGTCAAAGGCTCAAACAGTTGGTTAAAACTCCAAGAGAAGATAGCAAGATTACACGAGAAAGTGTCTAATACTCGTAGAGATTGGCACTTTAAACTAGCTCATTACCTTTGCGATCTCGCTGATAATATCTTTGTCGAAGATATTAACTTCATTTCCTGGTCTAGAGGGATCGTTAGAAAACAATCTCTGGATTCAGGCATTGGTAGTTTTATTAACGAGATACTAAGTAGTCATGCAAAATTAATTACCTGCCCGATCGAGCTAAAACCCTTACGGGGCAATGATCGTCATGTGTAAATAATTTTGCCTAGGTACTTACCATTGGTTGTTTGGAAACGGGGAAAATATTATCTTAAGGTCGATAAAAACGGAACTTCACAGGAGTGTCCCAATTGTGGCGCATTTACTGGTAAAAAGTCGTTATCGGAAAGAGTTCACCGGTGCGATTCTTGCGGCCACATCGAACCAAGAGATACGGCATCAGCGAAGGTAATCGAGAACCGAGGAAAAAACGCGGTCGGACTGACCGTGTTAGAAAACGCTTGCGGAGGCGGTCTGGCGGGGGTCGTTCAGTTAAACCTGTTTGATCTAGTCAAGAGCCTATGAACCAAGAATCCCCCGCTAGGTTTAGCGGGGGAGAGTCAAGCTTCCACTAAACGAAAGGCTGCACCTAAACCGACAGCGATCTCATCGGGAGAAATTTTCCCATCATGGTTAATATCGATCGCATCGAATACCGCATCGGTTCCCGCCCATTCTTCCCGGGTGATGAAACCATCCCCATCATGATCATAGACTCGGAAAATATCTTCGGCGGCGTGTTCTAGGGTTGACTGACCTTCCAACTGGGTTAAACGTTGAATCAGCAATTGTTCCAACAATTCTAAAGCTTTGGTAAAACCTTGAATACCTTCCGCTAGTTTTTCGGAAGCCATGGCATCTTCGGCGTGCATTTTTTCAAAAGTCGCGTGATCCATGGCAATTTTGACAATATCAAGGGTTGCAGCCTGTGCTGGATCGAGCTTACGGGGTAAATCGGCTTCTGTCCCTTGCAATTGTTCGAGAAGTTTCGGGGAAATGGTTAAAAGATCACAACCAGCTAACTCGCAAATTTCGCCGATATTGCGGAAACTTGCCCCCATAACTTCGGTTTTATAGCCAAACTTTTTATAGTAGTTATAGATCTGGGTAACGGATTGGACCCCGGGATCTTCAGCGCCAACGTAGTCTTTACCGGTTTCTTTTTTATACCAATCGAGAATCCGACCGACAAAGGGAGAAATTAAGGTTACTCCCGCTTCCGCACAGGCGATCGCCTGATGGAACCCGAATAATAGGGTTAAATTACAGTGAATTCCCTCTTTTTCGAGGACTTCTGCGGCTTTAATTCCTTCCCACGTCGAGGCAATTTTAATTAAGACTCTTTCTCTAGAGATACCTGCTTGTTCATACTGGGAAATCAGATAACGGGCCTTGTGGATGGTAGCTTGGGTATCGTAGGAAAGACGAGCATCCACTTCGGTGGAGACGCGGCCGGGGACGATTTGCAGGATTTGCAGACCAAAACCGATGGCTAGGCGATCGAAAGCTAATGTGGCCACATCTTCCGGGGTGGCCTGCTTTCCCAATTCTTTTCTGGCCGCTTGCAGGGTTTGATCGACAATCGGCTGATATTGGGGCATTTGGGCCGCGGCCGTGATCAGGGAGGGGTTAGTGGTGGTATCTTGGGGGGTGAAAGCTTCGATCGCTTGGATATCGCCGGTATCGGCAACAACCACTGTAAATTCCCGTAATTGTTCTAGTAGGGTTTTAGCCATAACTTCTCCAGATGCGTGTTAACGCAAGACTTTATCTGGATCTTAGCGATTCGATCGAAAGGAAGGGGAAAAATTCCCGATTGATTTAATTCCTACCCACAGACCTGGCCAAAGTAAGGATAAGCGGGGAATCTTTTAGCTACTTCTTGCCTAAAGTCCTTTATTTGTGATAGTATTAGTGATTGTGTCGATTTAACAAAACGGAGTTTATGCCCAAGCTAAAAACGCGAAAGGCGGCGGCCAAACGATTCGAGGCCACGGGAAGCGGCAAAAAAATCAAACGTCGCAAAGCCTTCAAAAATCACCTACTCGATCATAAAAGTGCCGAACGCAAGCGCCGTCGTTTGTCCCAGATTACCCTGGTACACGAGCGCGACGAGAAGGAAGTGCGCTTAATGTTGCCCTATTTGTAAATTTTCCAGAAAAATTGTCTAAAGGATTATCATGTCTAGAGTAAAACGGGGGAATGTCGCCCGCAAGCGACGCAAAAAAGTTCTCAAATTAGCCAAAGGTTTTCGCGGTTCTCACTCGCGCTTATTCCGTACCGCTAACCAACAGGTAATGAAGGCCTTGCGGAATGCCTATAGAGACCGTCGCAAACGGAAACGCGATTTTCGTCGTCTTTGGATTACCCGCATTAACGCGGCTGCCCGTCAACAGGGCATCAGTTACAGCCAACTGACCGGACAATTAAAGAAAGCTAATATCCTCCTCAATCGGAAAATGTTAGCCCAATTAGCTGTCCTCGATCCCGTCGCTTTTGCTAAAGTGGTAGAAACAGCCAAAGGATAATTTAGCCCCAAGCATGACGGAAACTTGGCAAACGATTCAATTCCCCAGTTCAGAAAGTGCGATCGCTTTAGCGGGTCATCAAGAAGCTAACCTCAAATTGATAGCCAGGCAAACTGGGGCGAATTTAGTCCTCAGAGGCATGGAATTGCGGATTGCGGGGCAACCGACCCCGGTGGAGCGTGCCACAGCGATTGTACGCTCCTTAAGTATTTTATGGCAAGAGGCCAAGTTAATCGCCGAAGCCGATATTATGACCGCTATCCATGCCCTCGATACGGGGCGTTCTAGCGAGTATAAAGAACTACAGCAGGATATTCTCGCTCGTACCCGTCGCGGGGAGCTAATTCGGGCAAAAACCTTCCGTCAGCGTCAATATATCCAAGCGATTCAAAGTCACGATATCACCTTTTGTATTGGACCTGCTGGCACGGGGAAAACCTTTTTAGCCGCCGTTTTAGCCGTACAAGCTTTATTAGAAGATAAAGTAGAACGGATTATCCTCACCCGGCCGGCCGTGGAAGCGGGGGAAAAATTAGGCTTTCTCCCAGGGGATTTACAGCAAAAAGTCGATCCTTTTTTGCGTCCCCTCTACGATGCTTTATACGAATTTATCGAAGCGGCCAAAATTCCCGACCTGATGGAACGGGGTAAAATCGAAATAGCTCCCTTAGCTTATATGCGGGGACGAACCCTAGCTAATGCTTTTGTTATCGTTGATGAGGCCCAAAATACCACCCCAGCACAGTTAAAAATGGTCTTAACGCGCTTGGGATTCGGTTCGCGTATGGTAGTAACTGGAGATGTCACCCAAACCGATTTACCGCAACAACAAGAATCGGGGTTAATTGCCGCTCAAAAAATCCTCAAATCAGTAGAAGGGATCGCTTTTTGTTACCTATCCCGGGCCGATGTGGTGCGTCATCCCCTAGTACAAAAAATTGTCTCAGCTTACGAACAGCACGAAAAATAACAGATTGTTGAGATAGTCGCTCTTGTACTCTGGTGAGAGGGTATAGAATTAGGTTAATTTAACGCGATGTGCAACTAAAAAGGACAGAATCAGGGTTCCAGAGGATACTTTATCTCTGCTGATTTCTGAAAGTCTTGTTGTAAATCAAGACTAAAAATATAGTTGCACACCGAGTTTAATTTAGCTTTTTCCCCTTAAACTAAAACCGACAAAGACGTAGTTTAAGGCGTTTCGGTATCCCCAAACCTCAAGGAATTGATAACGCTGCCATCCTTTCACCGAGCCAGTCTGAAAAGCTCTTAGGGTGTATAGTTGATTAGCCCAGTTGTGATCGTTTGGTGTAGCATGGTGAACACAGTGCGCCCCTAGGCTAACTGGAAGGATGATTAGCCGAATAAAGACTGCTCCCACTAATTCCGTGGACCATTTTAACCACTCTAACCAGTGGTCTGAGCGCGGGGGGTAAGCACCCAGATATAGGGCAAAAGATTTACCAATTACCTGAGATTTAGCTCCCTCATTATCATCAGCTTTATAGGCCCAATTATGCTCCGGTAGCTGTTGCAAGAGTGCGGCTGCATAGGTTCCGAGTTGGGTAAATAGCGCCCAGAGTAAGCAGATTAAACAAGCATGGGTTAAACCCGCACAAACAGAGGCCAAGAAAAGCACAATCAGGGTAGCTATTTGGTAGTTAATGGGAGCTTTAAGGAGATTAGTCAGGCGAGAAAGGAAGGTTTCTCCGTAAAACTTGGGAGAGAGTAATAACTTGCCCAAATTTTGCCAATAGAAGGCCTCTTCTTGGGCAAATTCAAAACCTAAATCTTCTACTAGGTAGGGGGTATTCCCTTTGTCATTCATGGTAGCTAGGTTTTTCGGCGGGTGGTGAATTAATAGGTGATCTTTTTTGAACAATGGAAAGGGCTTTTTCCCAGTAATTAAGGTAAGTAAACAACCTAAAAGATGGTTATAAGTGGGATATTGAGGGAAAAAAGCATTATGGGCGCAAAAGTGGGCTATTTCCTGCAATTGAGCCGCTCCAGCTACGGATAACACCCATCCTAGGGGTATTAATTGCCAGTGGCTAAGAGCGATCGCTAATCCTCCTATATACTGGAGTATGCCATAGAGTAATTCTAAGGAGGGCGTGCTTTTCCAGAGAGGGGGAGCAAGGTAGTAGCCTGTTAGCCAGTCAAAGAAAGCTTGTACGAGACGATTATCGCTGAGTTGGAGCATCCCTAGGCGTGGATTATCCCTTAAAGCCGATGCTTGTGTTGGGGTGGGTTTTTTCAGTATCATGGCAGTAGAAAATAAGTTGTACTGTCCTGAAAATGGTTAAATAACCAAATTCAGGCGGTTTTATTAGCTGTGCAGCTGTTCGATTTCTCGGTAGTGCTGGACTAATTGCCCATCACTAAAAAACGGCTTTGGAGAGATTTCTATCTCGATGGCGAGATTAATTACCCAAGCTTCTTTGGGTACATACCCCAAGCGATTTTTTAGCCTCTGGGTTAGTGATTTAATCTGGTAGTTTGAGATGTACATAAGCTCTGAATTAGACTACACTTTTAGCTTATTTCTAGACCTTTTAATTGTCGAGGTAGTTTTTGTAGCATTTAGTAGTCAATTTGCCAAAGTATCATTAAGTAGCTAAAAGTAGCATTTTGTGAATTGTATTCTTAAAAGGAGAACCACAAGTACAAATGGGAAATAGAAAACCTAAGTCTAAAAAACCAAGTGATCTGAATGAATCAGATTTTTTGGGCATTGTAATGCAGTTAGTTATAAAAGTAGATAATAAGGGATTATCTGATATACAAAAAATCTTAGTAAATGGATTTCGTCAAGGTTTAACTTATGATGAGATAGCAGAGAAAAATTACTTAAATTCAGAAAATCTTAGGAAAGAAGCAAATAAAAAATTATTTCCCTTGATTTCTAAAGCTCTCACAGAAGCTATGAAAACGCCTATAAAAGTTCAAAAGACCAATTTTATTACATTAATTGAGCATTGGAATGCTATCGATAACAAGGGTATCTCTGTAGAAAATAGTTTTGTTAAAAGCAAGACAAAAATTAATATATTTACAGAGCTTAAAAATAAATTGTCTGGACAACAACAATCAGAACTGAATCGGATCATAAAGTCGTACTTGCCAGATAATGACAATGCTAATTTTGAAAAAATCATCGATAAAATCATAAATATTCGAGATGATAAAGATTTATTAAGAATACTTTTTAGACTTACTCAAGATAGCAGAATTAATAGCGACACTCGCTCATACATTGAACAAACAATACAGGAGTTAAAGAAACTATTAAATATTACTGACACAGATTACAATGCTTGGACAGCAGAGATAACAGAAATTAATCCGGAACCTGACAATCGAGAAAATATTAACAACTATCTAATTATCAAAATAGAGGAGAGTAAAAGTCAAGCAAATACTTCCCCTGAATATAAATTTGCTGCGTGGTTTCTACAGTTAAATACATCTCAAAGTCAAGAAAATAATTATATACATCTTCCTGTAGATAGTAGCGTTAGCAAAGATGTTTATACTCAAAAAGATATAACGAACATTTTAACAAAAATTATTGAAGATTGTCATGAGCGAGGAGGTGCAAACTTAAATATTGAATTTTTCACCAATGGTAAGCTACTATATACTAACTTTGAATCTTGGGAATACAATTACTTTGATAGCCTAACTCAACTTAAGAGAGTATATTTTGTTAATGTTCGCTCTCTTATGAGATTGGAGAATAGATATCGGAATCAACCAGTTTATAAAAATTGGAAAAGTAGATGGGAAAACTTAAAAAAAACTTTTATAGATACACAAACAGTTACTAACAGCGAGTCCTACTTATGCCAAGAAACAACTCTATGGAGCAATCTTTGCGCTTCAACTCAAGAGGATTTAGAGCAATTCTTTAAAAGAAGCTTAAAATATGGAATACCTTTAGCCGTTGGGTCGCGCTGTCATGCTCAGGAAGCAATTCACAGAACACAAATTAATACACTCTTACAGGGTATTCAAATCAATCAATTGTCCACAAAAGTTCAAGAGGTGAGGCGACAATCATCAGATAATTTAGAAGATGAACCAGAACATCTAGGACATCATCTATTATGCTTTTTAGAAGACCCTAATCGGATGCCCCCCTTCCACTACTTAACATCTCAGCACCTAGGTTAACTAACTATGAGTTCATGGAAAATCTTTCAAGGCAATCATGAAAAACGCTCAAGGGATAAGATTACTTGGCCAGAAATCCCACCTTGGCGAAGCTTCGCCACCAACAAATCCGAGGAGCGGGGAAAACAACTCATAGTTAACGATAAAACCATCGAAACCGTAAACGCAGCCATTCACCTACGCCGGCCGATTTTAGTCACAGGGAAACCGGGTACAGGGAAAACCTCCCTAGCCTACGCAATCGCCTACGAATTAGACTTAGGAGAAGTATTAGTCTGGCCAATTAATACCCGCACCACCCTACAAGAGGGATTATACTACTACGACGCGATCGCACGTTTGCAAGATTACCAATTAGAAGAAAAAAAAGACATAGGGCAGTATATCCGCTTGGGTCCCTTGGGGACAGCCCTCTGTCCGAGAAATTATCCCCGGGTACTGCTTATCGATGAGATAGATAAAAGTGACATCGACCTACCCAACGACCTCTTAAACCTTTTTGAAGAGGGAAGATTTGAAATCACCGAACTTTCCCGACTCGCTAAAGATACCAAAAACCAACCAATACCAGTACAAACCCATGACGGTGAATGGGAATCCATCCCCCAAGGTAAGGTAAGCTGCCAACAGTTCCCCATAGTGATTATGACGAGCAACGGCGAGAGGGATTTTCCCCTACCCTTTAAACGTAGATGTCTGCTCTTAGAAATTCCCGACCCCACCCCAGAGGAACTAAAAAAGATAGTAAAAAGCCATTTTGATTATAAAGAAGCCAGTCCCGAAAGTAAAAAAATAGAAGACGCGATCGCAGAATATGTTAAAAAACGAGAAAAAGGGGAACTAGCAACAGACCAGCTTTTAAACGCCGTCTTTTTGAGCATGGGCGAAAATAAACCCACAGGTGCAGAATTAAAGTCCCTTACCGACCTACTATTTACCTATCTCACCGACACAGGCAATACATGACCCAAACCCTTCCCACACCAGAACTGATTGATAAATTTATCACCTTTGTCAAGGGCAGGGGATGGGACCTAGACAGTTACCAGATAGCTGATAGTTTATGGTGGTATGTTCTCACCCAAGAAGAGGAAGGAAAACCCCAAACCCCTACAGAGCCTAGGGAAGAAAAGGAAGAAACCCCTCCCGCTAAAAACCCCCCCCAGGAGAGTAAAAACGAAACCCAAGAGCCAGCAGCCCCATCCGATGAAGTTCCCTTAATACGGGAGACAGAGGCACAAAAACAGCCGGAGAAGATAGGCGCAGACACCCTACCCATTAGCCTCCCCAGTGCCAAATTCTGGCGAGAAACCCTAAAATTAGGGCGAGCAGTGCGTCCCCTCATCCAAAAGATAGACTCAGCCACCCAAAGACAAATAAACCTAAACAGCACCGTACAGAAATCGGCCGAGTATAGCATCGGCAAGAAAGATGGCAGTTTAGCCCTAATACCCGTTTACCAAGCCAAAAAAGTCCGTTCCCTAGAGGTAGTTTTACTGATTGAAGAATGGGCCTCCATGGTCTTTTGGAAAGAAATGGCCGGGGAAATCCGCGATTGGCTAGAACAAATCGGGGCCTTTCGGGATGTCAAACTCTACCGCATCGGATGGGACGAAGACAGGCAAAATTTAGCCATCCGTACCTACTCTAACGATACTTGCTCAATTCACCCAAAAGATCTCATCCATCCTCGCGGCGAAAGACTTCTCCTCTTCTACAGCGATTGTACTTCCCCAGACTGGTATCAAGGACGCTATAACCAAGCTCTTCAGGACTGGGGAAAACACCAAATCGTCACCCTGCTTTCTCCCTTCCCGGAAGCAATGTGGGAAAGAACCGCCCTTAGTCGAGGTTGGTTCGTCTCCCTAGTCAACCAAACCCCCCGGAAACCTTCACAAAACTGGAGATTTACCTCTATCCCCCTCCTACTACAAATTGAGAAGGAAGAGGAAAATCAACATATTCTCAGAGAAACAATCCAAAAAACCTACTTTCCCCTACCCACCATCTCCCTAACCCCTTCATCCTTAAAAGCTTGGGCGCTCGTTGTCAGTGGTGACAGCAACGCCACCTGTGCGGGGGTACTACTAGAAAAATCCCCCCAAAACAGAGAAATACCCGCAACTATTTCTCCGGAGATGTCTAGGAAACAAGCTCTAGAACTATTCGCTAGTACCGCCTCACCTCTAGCTTGGGAATTACTGAAAAAATTAGCCGCAGCCCCGGTAAATCTTCCCATCATCCGTCTTATCCAAAGCCAACTTTTAAGCGCCTCTAACCCCCTAAACATAGCAGAAGTCATCCTTAGCGGTTTTCTCAAAGTCTATCTAGGAGGGGAACCAGTGAAGTGGGACAAAGGAGGTAAATTTAACTTTCATACTCCCCCCAACAGCCTAGATTTTGAATTTGATGATGAGGACAGAGAGCTTCTGCTCACTGAACTAGGGAATAGCCGCGCCTTAGAAGTAATTTTTGTCCTCTCGGAATACATCGCCCAAAAACTTAACCTGAGTACCACCACCTTTTTTGGTCTTATTCTTACCAATCCCCAAGTTCTCCTCGGCAAAGAAGCAGCTAATCTAGTCCGCGCCTTTGCCAAGGTATCTGCTAAGGTTTTCCAAAAGCTAGGGGAAGCAAAGTACCAAGAAATTAGCCAAAAGCTGCAATCTATGGTTGACTCACCTCCACCCCTACCGGTTGAGGAAAAGTGGCTGAGGAAATATAAAACCGTAACCATAGCTAAGGTAAAAGAGCTTACGGGAGGAGAGGAAATATTGTTTCAACTGCTCAAGCATAGACTTAAGGATTTCAGCGTAGAAGATGGGGAACTGTATCAGCGTCTTCGTTTAACCCCTGAGCAGCTTAAAATTTTGGCAAGCGAAGAAATAACCGCCGAGACAATGCCAGTCCAGTTTAGGGAAGTCTTGGATAACACAGAAGAAGAAATCATCACCGAGAAATTTAACCTAACCCTGTTCAAGTCTGAAACCGTCTTTGTGGATGAGACGGGACAAATTACCGCCAAAGAACCCGTGAGAGCCTTCTACTTTGAAGAAAATCCCCCCAGCTTAAAAATGCTCTATATTCCTTCGGGGGAGTTTTGGATGGGAACCGAAGCGGAGGAAATAGCGCGGCTAGTGAAAAAATGCAATGGGCATTGGTTCGAAGCAGAATCCCCGAGACATTTAGTAAAAATCGCCCCGTTTTACCTAAGTCAAACTCCGATTACCCAAGCTCAATGGTTATATATTGCCCAAAGGGAAGATTTAAAAGTAGAGCGAGATTTAAACCCAGAGCCATCATATTTTAAAGGCAGCACAAACCCCGTTGAAGAGGTATCTTGGTTAGATGCCATAGAATTTTGCCAAAGGCTCTCTAAAATGACCAAGAAACAGTATCGGCTACCCAGTGAGGCGGAATGGGAGTATGCTTGTCGTGCTGGAACCACCACTCCCTTCCACTTCGGAGCAACCCTCACCTCAAATTTAGCTAACTACGATGCTACGCAACGCTTTGCTGAGGAACCAGCAGGAGAATATAGCCAGCAAACCACCCCCGTGGGGCAATTTCCCCCCAATGGTTTTGGTTTGTATGATATGCACGGCAATGTCTGGGAGTGGTGTCAGGATGACTTCCGGGAAAATTATCAAGGCGCACCTAATGATGGTAGTCCTCGGCGAGAAAAGAGCAAAAAAAAGCAAAATCAGGCAAAAAAAGCTCTGCGGGGCGGTTCTTGTTACGACGATACAGATTACTGCCGTTCCGCTTTCCGCCGCAACAGCCTCCGCCGCAACCTCAGCTTCAACGGTTTTCGGGTGGTGTGCGGTGCTGGGAGGACTTTGTAGCCCTTTTTCTCTTTTTTCCCTTTTTTCCCTTTTTCTCTTTTTCGATTTTTTTCAACAAATGTACTAGATGAGGTTGGCTGATCAGTAGCTGGTTATAATTAAATTGAAGACGGGTTTTAGGTTTTCCCCTTATCAAGGTAGGGTTGATTCATGAATCAACCCTACAATCAAACCTACAATCAACCCTACAATCAAACCTAGAATCAAACCTAGAATCAAACCTAGAATCAACCCTACAATCAAACCTAGAATCAAACCTATCAACCCTACAATCAACCCTATCAACCCTACAATCAACCCTACAATCAATTAATCCTAGGATTCATCATGTACCAAATCACTCTTTCCCTACCCGATGAAACCGCTCTCGCTTTACATCTCACCCCAGAACAACTAGGACAGGAAATCTCTCTTCTTGCTGCCATTAAACTTTATGAATTGGGAAAACTTTCCTCTGGCACTGCTGCCAACTTAGCAGGTATTCCGCGAGTTGTTTTTCTTTCTAAACTTGCAGACTATGGAGTTGATACCTTCCGACTCAAGGAAGCAGAATTAATCGAGGATCTGGCTAATGCCTAACGTCATTGCCGATACATCACCGATTCAATACCTCTATCAGACTAACTTACTTGACTTACTACCGAACTTTTACGGACAGATAATTATTCCTTTTTCAGTAGCTCAAGAGTTAGCCGTTGGAAAAGCTTCTGGAATCTCTTTACCTGATATAACCTCCTTAAGTTGGATAATTATTCAACAAGCAAAATCAGTTTCTCTTTTACCCCTTGTCACTGATTTAGGAAAAGGAGAAAAAGAAGTATTAGCTTTAGCAATAGAAATTACCGATTCTCTCGCTTTACTTGATGATAGTTTGGCGAGACGATATGCAAATTTATTAGGAATAAAACTCACTGGCACAATGGGAATATTATTAAAGGCTAAACAAAATGGTTATCTACACCGTATTGAGCCAATTCTTAATCAACTAGAATTGCTGAAGTTTCGCTTAGATGCCACTACTCGTACTTCTGTGTTAAAATTAGCTGGTGAAGGATAGAGTATAAAATCAATTTTTAATTTAATTATAATCACTTACTTAGAGCTTGCTGAAAAAGTACGGGCGAAGCATTCGGATAGAAAATCTACGGTTTCACCGATAGGTTATGCCCGAATGCTTCGCCCCTACGGGACGCGGGCCGATACAGAACACTAAAACCCTTACCTCGTCTATATTTCATATTTATTCAGCCAACCCTACTTATGCCTACAATAATCATCCAAAAGACCCAAAAACGTCTTTTAATCTATAGAGAAAAACTCACCGATGACCTAGAAATAGAATTAGTCAAAATACCATCGGGAACCTTTACAATGGGTTCTTCAGAACAAGAAAGTGGTAATACAAGTGAAAAGCCGCAACACAACGTCACCCTGAAAAACTTCTTGATGGGTATCTACCCCATTACCCAAGCTCAATGGTTATATATTGCCCAAAGAGAAGATTTAAAAGTAGAGCAAGATTTAAACCCAGAGCCATCGGAGTTTAAAGGCAGCACAAACCCCGTTGAAAGGGTATCTTGGTTAGATGCCGTCGAATTTTGCCAAAGGCTATCTAAATTAAGTAAAAGAAAATATAGGCTACCAACGGAAGCTGAGTGGGAGTACGCTTGTCGAGCGCAAACCAAACCCTTAAATCTCCACAAAGGAGAAACCTACCCCCCCTATCACTTTGGGGAAATTCTTACCCCAGATTTAGCCAACTATAATGACAATCTCGGAAAAACCACCCCTGTTGGGCAATTCTACGCCAACGACTTTGGTTTATATGATATGCACGGAAATGTCTGGGAGTGGTGTCAAGATGATTGGCGCGAAAACTATGAGGAGATAAAAAAGAGCAAAAAACAGCAAAATCAGGCAGATAAAGCTCTGCGGAGCGGTTCTTGGTACAGCCATCCTTATCTCTGCCGTTCTGCTTACCGCAGCAGCCTCATCAGCCGCGACCGCTTCCTCGAAAAATGCTACGGTTTTCGGGTGGTGTGCGGTGCTGGGAGGACTTTGTAACCCTTTTTCTTGCATGAGTAGAAAAAGGGTTTCTCGGAGAAACCCTTTTTCTGTGGGTTACTCAACGGATTTAGGATAAATTGCTTGTTGAGACGAGACAAGAGGCAACAGTAAAGGGATTGGGGGAAGTTCAACTAATCTAAGAATAAGCGGTTTAAATGCGTCTTAGTTTACATCAACAGCTGCTCATGGCTCTCCTATTCTTTGTGTGATCAGCTTAACTTACATAGGACTGATCGATCTTTGTGTCCTCTGTGTCTCTGTGGTTCCTTCCACTCGCTCGCCAGCAGGACTGTATCAGCTAAAGTGGTAGAATTTGGCCAACGATTCAATTCCCCAGTGGAGAAAGTGCGATCGCATTGATGGTCTTAACTCCCTTGGGATTCGGTTCACGCATGGTAGTAACCGGAGATGTCACCCAAACCGATTTACCGCAACCACAGGAATCGGGGTTAATTGCCGCTCAAAAAATCCTAAAATCAGTAGAAGGGATCGCTTTTTCTTACCTATCGCGGGCCGATGTGGTACGTCATCCCTTAGTACAAAAAATCGTCTCAGCCTAGGAACAGCACGAAAAATAACAGATTATGGATATTAAAAATGGTTTCGTCGATGCGGTGGGTAATACTCCCCTAATTCGTCTCAATAGTTTTAGCGAGGAAACTGGCTGCGAGATTCTCGGTAAGGCCGAATTTCTTAACCCCGGTGGTTCGGTCAAGGATCGCGCCGCTTTATATATTATTCAAGAAGCGGAAAAAGCTGGGACTCTCCAACCGGGGGGAACCGTTGTCGAAGGAACCGCCGGCAATACTGGCATCGGTTTGGCCCATATCTGCAATGCTAAAGGTTATAAATGCCTGATTATCATTCCCGATACCCAATCCCAAGAGAAAATCGACCTCTTAAGAACCCTTGGCGC
This sequence comes from Microcystis sp. M31BS1, assembly GCF_020245285.1. NCBI lineage: Bacteria > Bacillati > Cyanobacteriota > Cyanophyceae > Chroococcales > Microcystaceae > Microcystis > Microcystis sp. M31BS1. The sequence continues at coordinate 14,600 of NZ_JADBVE010000028.1, read as the reverse complement.
AGAAGTGCGTACTGTTCCCGCCGTTCCCTACCGAGATGCCAATAATTACGTTAAATTATCGGGGAGATTGGCCAGTGAGATGGAAAATGCTATCTGGGCCAATCAATTCGATAATCTGGCTAATCGTCGCGCTCACTACGAAACCACTGGCCGGGAAATCTGGGAACAAACCGACGGTAAAATTGATGCTTGGGTGGCTGCCACGGGAACCGGGGGAACCTACGCGGGGGTGGCGATGTTTTTAAAAGACCAAAATCCCCAGGTGCGTTGTGTGGTGGCGGATCCGATGGGTAGCGGTTTATATAGTTATGTGAAAACCGGGACAATTACCCTGGAAGGTAGTTCAATTACTGAAGGGATTGGTAATAGTCGTATTACGGCTAATATGGAAGGCGCACCCATAGATGATGCCATTCAAATTGATGATCCCACTGCCATCAAAGTTGTTTATCAACTATTACAAAAAGATGGTTTATTTATGGGGGGTTCTGTGGGTATTAATGTCGGTGCTGCCGTGGCTTTGGCTAAACAAATGGGACCGGGCCACACCATAGTTACTGTTCTTTGTGATGGTGGGTCCCGTTATCAATCTCGTTTATATAATCCTCAATGGTTGGCTGAGAAAGGATTGGCTTAAATTCTTGTTAGGGTTAAGTCATCTGTCAGCTAGATTAAGGTGATGAACCCGGAATTTTACAGGAAAATCAGAAATTATCGGCTCATAAATTAGTGGAGATCATGGTAGCGGTAGGGCAACAATTAGAGAAGGCAGCAGGGGAAAATGAGGCGCAATGTTTGGCAAGCACTTGAGACAAGATAGACAATAATACTGATAACTATCATTATTAGGAGAATCATCAGATGTCAGTTACTATTGAACAAGACCTCAAAGAAATTTTAGGTTCAATTAATCAGAAGTTAGATAATCTGCAAAAAGATGTTATGGATATTAAAATAGTACAGGCGAGATTAGAGGAAAAAGTCGATAGTTTAGAAAAAGATATTGAAGGAGTAAAAGAAGATACAAAAGAATTAAAAGGCTCTCAGAAAGCCCAGATTTGGACGTTAATCGGCATCTTGGGAACAGCTTTAATAGGAACAGTTATTCGCTATATTATTCTCCCTTTTCCTCAATCATAATTAAGACAATGAATTTGGAAACGCCTTCTGCAACAGTTATTCCTCAAATTGCAGAAAATCACTGTAAGGGCGAAGCATTTGGGCATAACCTATCGCTGAAATCCTAGATTTTTTATCCGAATGCTTCGCCCCTACCCATCAATTTCCCATCTACCACGCACCACGCCACCACGCCCAACCTACAACCTAACCTACGGCTGATTGAGCAGAATCAGGCAGTTTAGGTGATGGCACGTTTTTAGGCAGATGAATTGCATCATTCAACCTTTATTTTATCTCAGAGAATAAAGAGCTTAGGTTGGGTTGAACGATAGTGAAACCCAACACTTTTAAATAATTGGGTTGGGTTTCGTTCCTCAAACCAGCCTACTTATTGCTAAATTTGTTGGTGTAATTTCGGGTGTGGCTGTGACAGAAAACTATCAGAAAAAGGTTTTTCTGGCTTTTCCCCACGCTCGGCACAAAAAGCTAAGTAATCTTCCACTGAATCAGCAAAAGCTTGCTGCAATTCCGCTACACTCTCTCCCTGAAAAGTGATAACATCTCGGACGTTGGCCACCTCACCGTGAAAGATACCCGCCTCGTCATCAAAAAAAACTACTGCTTCGTAACCTTTACAATTCATTCTAAGCGATAATTGTTTACTGTTCACTGCTAAAGGGTAATTCCGAGAAATCTATCTCACCTATTTGATCGATTACCCAGAGAGGATAGCAGTCATAATCTGCCATTAACTTAATTTTTTAAATTATTATCATTGGGGCAATGGTGGCAATAGAGACTGCAATTGTTCTAGCAAAGGAGAAAGTCTTACTGTAATAATATTCCAGACAATTTCTGGTTGAACCTGATCGTACTGATGGCTAATAATATTTCTGAGGCCAATAATTCCCCTCCAATCAATTTTGGTGTGTTTTTGTTGAAAAGTCTCAGGAATTCTACGGGCTGCTTCTCCTAAAATTTCTAATTATCTTTCCACAGCACTTTGTAACAAAAGACTCTTGGAATATTCTTCCAAAGAAACATCTTGAATAAATTCTTGGATATTAGTAATAGCTTCGACCATATCCCAAAGATATCCAGCCTCACGACTGTTCATGACGATAAATTAGCTGATGAGTTTTTAAAATTTCGTAACGACGATAGGGGTTTTTCAGTCCCTCTTGATTAACCAAGTCAACTTTGCGTCCGAATATCTCCTCTAATTCTTCTTTCATCTGAACAATATCAAACAAATCCCAGCCATGATTGGGAGCAAACTTATAAAGAACATCAATATCACTATCAACTCGAAAGTCTTCCCTTAATACTGAACCAAATAAAGACATTTCAAGAATTTTCCAATGTTGACAAAAATTAGTAATTTTGCTTAAGATAACTTGAGCTTGTTTTTTCTTAAAACCAGAATTTAACAAGATTTTTTCGGCCTTGTTGGTGGTTATTTTAACAACCTTCGCTGTAATAGCTTGTTTCATTGGTGAGCAAAATCCCCCAAATTATCCTTGACAAAACACTTGAGATCCTTAAGGTTACAGTAACCCGCCATGTAAAGTCGGCTGGTAGGCTACACCAACATTAACACACCCTAGGAGATCGGCGCTCACTTTTTCGTCCGTAGTCTGATCGTAGGTTAGGCCAAACGATAGTGAAACCCAACATTTTTAAATCATTGGGTTGGGTTTCGTTCCTCAACCCAACCCACGGCTTTTTAACAACCGATAACTGTTTCATTTTTCATTGTCCTTAACAAAATTTAACACTACCTCAATTTTTTCAAAAAAATCGAGCCGCCCTTAGGCGGGAAAAAGAGAAAAAAGTAAAAAAGGGTAAAAAGGGTAAAAAGGGTAAAAAGGGAAAAAAGAGAATAAGGGTTACAGAGTCCTCCCAGCACCGCACACCACCCGAAAACCGAGGCTGTTGCCGTCGTCGCGGCGGTTGAAGTTGACGCGGTAAGCAGAACGGCAGGAATTTGGATTGAGGTACCAAGAACCGCCCCGCACTATTTGATAATCATTATCATTTGTCAGCCAAGCACTGCCATCCTTTGGCGCTCCGATATAGTTATCGTGCCAATCGTCTTCGCACCACTCCCAAACATTGCCACTCATGTCATGGAGTCCCCAAGCATTGGGCTTTTTCTGACCCACAGGATGAGTTTTATCCTGAGAATTTCCTTTATACCAAGCGTAATCTCCTAACTGACTAGCATCATCACCGAAATAATAGCGAGTAGTTGTCCCCGCACGACAAGCATATTCCCATTCCGCTTCTGTGGGGAGGCGATAGGTTTTTCCTGTTATTTGACTCAATTTTTGACAAAAGGCTTGAGCATCGTTCCAGTTAACATTTTCTACTGGATTTTGGGGATTATTTTTAAACCAATTTTTAAACCGAGAGGGATTGGTTCCCATTACCGCTTGATATTGTGCCTGAGTCACTGGATATTTCCCAATCGCAAAACTGTTTACTTGAACTTGGTGTGGAGGCTTTTCGTTCTGGTAAGCATCGGGATCGCTGTCAGGAGATCCCATGAGAAATTGACCTGCTGGTAAGCTCACCATCTCCAGTGTTATTCCCTTGGGTAGGTTTTCGGTAAATAGAGTTAGCTTTGCCGGGGGAGGTGGTGGCGAAGAGGGCGGTGATGGCGATACTTTAGGTGACGGTGTAGGTGTTACAGTAGCGATAGGTAACTGTGTAGATGTCACAGTGGGGACGCACACCACCCGAAAACCGGTGAAGTAGTAGTAGTCGAAGACGCGGCGGTAGAAGTTGTAGCGGTAAGCGGAACGGTAGAGATAAGGAAGGTTGCACCAAGAACCGCCCCGCAATATTTGATAATCATTATCATTTGTCAGCCAAGCACTGCCATCCTTTGGCGCTCCGATATAGTTATTGTGCCAATCGTCTTCGCACCACTCCCAAACATTGCCACTCATGTCATAGAGTCCCCAAGCATTGGGCTTTTTCTGGCCCACAGGATGAGTTTTAGCCTGAGAATTTTCTATATACCAAGCATAATCTCCTAGCTGATTAGCATCATCACCGAAATAATAGCGAGTAGTAGTCCCCGCACGACAAGCATATTCCCATTCCGCTTCCGTCGGTAGGCGATAGGTTTTCCCGGTTATTTGACTCAATTTCCGACAAAAGGCTTGAGCATCGTTCCAGCTAACATTTTCTACTGGATTTTGGGGATTATTTTTAAACCAATTTTTAAACCAAGAGGGATTTTTTCCCATTACCGCTTGATATTGTGCCTGAGTCACTGGATATTTCCCAATCGCAAAACTGTTGACTTTAACTTGGTGTTGAGGCTTTTCAAAATCCCTAGCATCGGGATCGCTGTCAGGAGATCCCATGAGAAATTGACCTGCTGGTAAGCTCACCATCTCCAGTGTTATTCCCTTGGGTAGGTTTTCGGTAAAGTTTGTCAGTGGAGTTGGCGCTACTTTAGGTAACGGTGTAGATGTCACAGTAGCGATACTGTTCCCCGGAAAAATATCAAGATTTAAATTACTAAATCGCTCACACCAATAACACTTTCCGTAACTGCGGTTGTAGTAATGATTATCAACTTTGCCACAGCGTATAACCTCATTTAATGCAGCTTCCAAAGTACCACGCCATTCCTTAGCCGTCGGTCGTCTGTCGGGGAATTTATGTCCCTCATTGAAACAGCGCAAAAATAAGGCGTGTAAGTCGGGATGTAAAATATTTAATGGTATGGTAGTATTACTAGGTACAAGCAATTTATCCCCAGAAAAAGGCCATAGTCCCCGTCGAATTAGTTCCGACTGTTCCAGGGAATCCCCTCCTCCTTGCCACAATCCCCGAAACGGCGGCCCGCTAAATAGTAGATAATAAATAACAACTCCTAATCGAAAGCGATCATGAACTTCTGTTTGATCTACATCTGCTATATTCACTCCGATTAATTCCGCCGGTGTAAATCCTTCTGAACCAACTAAACACCGATATATTTTACCGCTATAGGGATCTGATACTTGAAATGAATCTGTGTCAATAATTGTAGGTAACGCCCGATTATTTACTAAGATATTTTCTAGCTTGATGTCTCCCAAAACATAACCTTTAAGGTGAATTGCTTGGATAATAGCGGCTATATTCCGCGCTACTACATGAAGAAAATACCAATTAGTTTCTAACTTGTATTGTTTTCTCAATTTGGGGGTACAAAGCTTTAATAATGTTTCTGAACCCACCACTTCTGGCATTAAAAAACCAGCGACTTTTCCCTGGTTATCTTCTAAGATAGAATAGGGCCAAGCGAAGGAAATATGGTTAAGATGAGCATTAGGATCCCCAGGCCGATTTCTCACCATTAACTGTAATTTATCAACCCTTTCATTATGGGGATTGTGGTAGATTTTCGCTAAGTACCCATTAAAGTTAGTGTGCCATACTTTCGCTTCGCCACTGTCGGCCATTTCTTGCGTCAGGGTAATCAAGCGATTCTGTAGTTGACAGCGATAAGTTAAAGACATCAAAAAATCTCCGAGTATTTATGCTGTTCAGTCCCATCGTAGTTGGGTTGAACAATAGTGAAACCCAACATTTTTTAATAATTGAGTTGGGTTTCGTTCCTCAACCCAACCTACAGATACTTTCATTATGGGGATTGTGGTAGATTTTCGCTAAGTACCCATTAAAGTTAGTGTGCCATACTTTCGCTTCGCCACTGTTGGCCAATTCTTGCGTCAGGGTAATCAGACGATTTTGTAGTTGACAGCGATAAGTTAAAGACATCAAAAAATCTCCGAGTATTTATGCTGTTCAGTCCCATCGTAGGTTGGGTTGAACGATAGTGAAACCCAACATTTTTTAATAATTAAGTTGGGTTTCGTTCCTCAACCCAACCTACAGATTACTTTTGATAGATTTTTTGCTCACGATTGTTTGGGGTAGATGTAATCAAATCAGGTTCATTGTTTTTTACTGCTGCTGCTGTTCCATCACTTCCCGCAAGATGTAGTTAATTTGTGTCTCATATCCTTTCCCTTGAGCTTTTAACCATTCTAATATATCTTGATCTAGTTGGATGGTTAATTGCTGCTTTGATGTCGAAAAAGATACTGTTTCTTGGGTAAAGAATTCATCACCTAATGGCGGAATATCAGAATAATCGATATTCTCATCCGTCATCGCATCAATTCTCTTCAAGTCGCTTTTGATAGATTTTTTGCTCACGATTGTTTGCCTTTCTCATTGAGATTATACGAGTTTTATTAGAGCGAGGGGTATGGACGATTAAGACAACTCGACCTTTCAATTTGCCAAGCGTAATATATCTTATCTCACCATAAACGAAACGGCTATCCTCGAAGGTAACACATTTACCACCAAAAACTAGCGGTGCATCCTCAAAACTCAGTCCGTGCTTCTCTAAGTTAGCGTCGCTCTTGTCTTGATCCCATTCGTACTTCATTGTTTGAGGTAGATTCGTTAATATTAGCTTCCAAGGTAGTGCCTTAGTCCCATCGTAGGTTGGGTTGAACGATAGTGAAACCCAACATTTTTTAATAATTGAGTTGGGTTTCGTCAAATCAATTCCTGTAAAATAGCTTCGATTTGTCCTTTTAGAGGAGGAATGTCATTTTTAACAATATCCCAAATAATCTCTAGATTGATACGAAAATATTCATGAATAGTTAAGTTTCTTAGATCGCTGGCATCTCGCCAAGGAACTTCGGGATATCTTGCTTTAAATTCTTGAGAAGTTGCTCTAGCTGCTTCACCAATAATTTGTAAATGATAGACAATCCAAGTTTGAATTAATTCTTGTTGTTCAAACAGGGTTTTTCCCTGTCGAGCATACTTTTCTAAACGCTCAATTGCTTCTAAAATATCCCGCAAGCGTTCGCTATCATCTCTCATAGTGGTATTGCTTCTTTAAGTACCCGCTCTCTGATTCTATCTTTAAGTCCCTGTTCGGTAACAATATCAACTTTGCAGCCTAACAAAGCTTCGAGTTCTCGAATTAACGGCAAAGGAAACCAGGGACTCCGACGTTCGCTACAATAATCAATTAATAAATCAATATCGCTTTTTTCGTCAGCTTCTCCCCGTGCGACAGAACCAAAGATTCGCACGTTATTTGCGCCGTGTTTAGCCGCAATAGCAATAATTTTTTCTCGTTTGTTTTTGAGTAATTCGTCAATTTTCATGATTTACTTAGTCCATAGTCTTATCGTAGGTTGGGTTGAACCAGAGCCAGAAACCGGGTTTGTCAAACAAACCCGGTTTCTGAACAAAAAGCTAGGAGTAAGGTTTTATCATCGGTTGTTAACTTATTTAAATCCTCCCGCTCTAAAAATTCTTTGAGGTCTTCTTGCAATGGCGTTTCTGTCTGTTGTAAATATTCCTCTAATGGCTGAAAAAAAGGCGGAAAAGGCTGCCAATTTTTATAATCGATCGATACCTTTTCCACTCCATCCGTCGCCACACAAATAAAGGCAACTGGCTCAGTTAAAATTTTTATTTGCATCTCCTCCAAAGCATTACTAGAAATAACAAAAGTGGTTTCATTGATGTATTCCCCCTTGTCAGGCTGAAACAATAACTGATAATTTCCTCCCAGAGGTTTGAACACAATAAAACCGTCTCCTATCTGCATCGCCGCCAATCGTTTTGAAGTAACCAAAACAACCAGTAAAGTTGTCGCCAGATCATTAATGTCTAACTGTTCTTTTTCGGCTTCTTCTTGGAGAATTTGCTGAACATAAGCCAACAGTCGCCGGAATATTTTCTTTAATTCCGCTTCAGTTCCAGTGGCAGCTAATGCTGTTTTTTTGAGATTTTCCTCTAAAAATTGCAGTGATGCTTTAACTGTTATTTTCGCCCCTAAATCCGAATATTTGGCACTACCGGCCCCATCGGCCACGGCTCCAATCAAAACATCCTGACCCAATAATTTATAAGCACCGTAATCTTGACAGGGTAATCCCGTTTGGACGTGAAAACTACCGACCACTGACTGACATAATGTTCTCCACATAATTAACTGTCCTCTAGGTGGTAATTTGTCCCCAATTCACTGGTGGTAAATCGATCGCTTCTCCAATTTTACCACCAGAAACTCGTTTCATTGAGTTACTTAACCACTGAAATAAATCCCGAAAATCTAACCCATTGAGTAACACGGGGGGATTATTAGAAATCTGTTTGAGCTTCTCCATATCAGCACCCTGAACACCTACAGAAAAAAATAAAACCCGATTTTCTGCTTCGGCTTGTTTTACCCGTTGCGCCGCCAGATTCCATTGATCCGTAGGCGCACCATCAGTAATTAAAAATATCCAGGGGCGATAATATTGGATACCATGATTTCTATAAATCGCTTTACGATCTTCGATTAAATCTAAGGCCAATTCAATCGCTTGTCCCATGGGGGTTAAGTCTCCTGCGCTTAAAGTAGGTGGCGTAAATTGGTCAATCCCGACAAAATCTTGCACGGTTTTAACCCCTCCCTTACCAAAGGTAACAATGGCGGTTTCTACGCTCAACGTCGCTTGCATATCCCGCATCACGTCCTCCTGAAAGGTTTTGATGCCATCATTGAGAGCCTTAATCGGTTCTCCCTGCATTGAACCAGAGGTATCTAGTAGTAGTACCACAGGACAGCGATTTTCCTGGTTTTCGACAAATTCAGCCACACCAATCGGCATTTTTTGCAAGCCTCCTAATTTTTTGAACTGGGGGAACTATGGGAGTTTTAGCAATTGGGATTATCTACTTTTTGTCCTATTATATTATCTCTGCCAGTCCCATCAGAAAAGATAGCTTTCCCTTAAGCAGGCAGGTGTTAAAAGTTGTCAGACACCCCCCTTATTAAGGGGGGATTAAGGGGGGCAGGGGGGATCGAACCCAAAATATATCTTCAATTTAATTATAACCAGCTACTTAAGCTGAACGCAGGATTTGATTTTTGACTATTAGTCGCAGGGTTTGTTGTAATTCCTCGCGACTGTGAATTTCCTCCAGACGGTGAACCGGAACACCTTGATCGAAGAGAATTAAAGTAGGCAGACTACGCAGACGAAAACTATTAGCCAATTTAAAATTATCATCGGCATTGACACCGACTAATTGAATCGCATCTTGACAGTCATTTTGCCAAGAAAAGAGGGTGGGTTGGATTAAACGACACAAACCACACCAAGGAGCCCAAAAATACACGAGGACCGGACGAGAAGACTCTAAAACTAGCTTAGGGAAGCTCTTTTCGTTGACAGATAGCATCATGTCTAAACCGATTTTATGAAAACTTAATTTTGATATAGAAACCATCTTACACCAGTCGGGATCAATAAGAAAGGGGTTGGGAGCAAAATCACCAATAAATTTTACTTGTTGCTTGCATTAGCCAAGGATGCCCCCACCAGAGGAGTAGAATAAACCCTGTTACTCCTAGATAGGCAGGACGAAGGAATTCTTGCCATTTTAGGCTTTGCCGACCATCGATAATCGCTAAAAAGGGGACCACCGAGGTGCGTTCTTTGATCTTTAAAAATGCCTCTCCGTAACGGTCTTCTAAGCGGCGATCGCCATGCCAAACGGCAAAAAGATGATGAGCAATTAAACCCAGGGAAGTTAATAGGGTAAAGCTTGTCCCTAACCAGAGGGTGTGAGCAATACACCAGATCACCTGTCCTACCATCTGGGGATGACGGGTAACGCGCAGGATGCCGGTTTCGTAGAGATGAACCTGGGGTTTTTGGATAGCGGCGATCTCCAGCAGGTTAAAGGTGGCAGGATAGAGAAAGAAAAAAGAAATGGCCGAAAGTACCCAAACTAGGGTTTTAACTCCGGTTACTCCCTGTACTTGCCAGAGAAGCAAACCATCATAACGATGATTGAAGAAATAAACTACTAAAATCACGGCTAGAGGGATACTCACAAGGGCAAATAATACCCGATACAGTCGCGCACCGATGATAGCTTCTCCCCGCATTCGTAAACTGGCTAATCCGCTATGGGCGACGGCAAAACCCAGTAATAAACCTAACATGACCCAATGACTAGCGAATGCCACTTTTACTCTCTTGATTGACTAAATTTTTCTCTGAACTCTATTTTAAAGATTGATGGTTAATTTTCAGCCCCTTTTTTTTGTGTTGCCAGTATCGGGGATTCGGGGCAAAATAAAACTATGCTTCCCCAAAGCCTCTCCCAAGAATATACCCAGGGAACTATCTAATTTTGCAACTTTTTAGGTAATATGTCTTATCCCCAAAAGCGATTTGTGATGGTCTGTCAGCATTCTTCCTGTTTGGTACAGGGTGCGTCCGAGCTTCTTTTAGCTTGGCAAACGGCAGCTCTCCCAGAAGATGTCATCGTTATGACCAGTGGTTGTCAAGGACAGTGTAGCACTAGCCCCACGGTGAGGATTATTCCTGAAGAAACTTGGTACTGTCGTGTTAAACCAGAGGATGTCAATCAGATTGTCGAGGAACATTTAAAAAACGGTCAACCAGTCGAGCGTTTACTCCATCCACGCATTCACGCTCAATGGCAGTAAACTTGATCGTCAATTTTTAAGTGATGCTTCACAATAGTCTTTTTGCTCGTAGGTTAACCGCTTTGAGTGCCTGTGATTTCAGCTTAGTCTATATAAGACTTCGAGATAGCGGGTGCTAGATGGTGATTTTGTCCTTGCGTTTCCCAAAGATGGGCGTACTATGAAAGTAGGGAAAAAAAAGATAATTTTAGCGATCAATTCACAATGACTAGGGATCTCTGTAGGATTTTATTGATAGAGGATGAGCCGACAACTGTTAAATTAATCCAGAGATTGCTGTTAAAGGCCCCCCAATGTTCCTTGGCCGGGGGGTTGACTTTTACCCTCACCCAAGCTCAGGATCTAGAGGAAACTGCCGAAAAACTGGCAGGGGAGAAATTTGATATCATCCTCTTAAGCTTGGAAATCTCTGTCCCCCCCGGTTTAAATATTCTAGTCAAAACCAGAGAATTAGCCTCTGATATACCGATAGTGGTTCAAACTACTAGCAATGATGAGAAATTAGTCGTTAAAGCCTTTCAACTAGGTGCTGACGGTTATATTCAGTTAAATAATATCGATAGTAGTCTTTTAGTCTATCAAATTCGTGTGGCGATCGAGCGTCAGCAATATATCCTCAATCTTAAACATCAACAACAGGAAGATGAATTTCGCGAACTGGAACAGTTAATCAAGGGAGGACAAACTAGCATCACGGCGAAAATGTTCGGTTCTGAGGCAATCAGGCAGAGTATCCCCGATATTTTTCAAGAATTAGTCGAAAATTACGGAGAGTTATTAGATTTAGCTTTAGAAGAACAAGCATACAAAGTCGAACATAATCTATCGGAACGACTGCGAAGCTTGGCCGATAAGCTAGGATTCTTAAAAGCTAGTCCTCGCGATGTGGTGGATATTCATACCACCACCCTACGCCAAAAAAATCAGGATGTCACCCTGGCCAAAGCGCAGGCCTACGTTAGCGAAGGTCGTCTCATGGTCTTGGAATTGATGGGTTATCTCGTCTCTTTCTATCGTAAATACTATATCGGTCTCAGCAACATTAAACTGTTCAATAACACGCAATCATGAGTCAATATCTTCTCAAACTCTACATTATGGGCGATTCAAGTAAATCCCAGAGGGCGATCGCCAATATTTTTCGTATCTGTCGCGAGGAGTTATCCGGTCTTTATACGGTAGAAATAATTGATGTTCTCGAACAGCCGCAATTAGCGGAACAGGATAAAATTCTCGTAACTCCTACTTTAGTCAAACAACTTCCCCCACCCCTACAAAGAATTATCGGCGATATGTCCAATACTCAAAAGGTTCTCCTCGGTTTGGATGTTATTCCCAAAGACTCCCATCTCAATTAGGATTCACCTAAGAATTCTTCTGGTTAGGTTTTTCCTCGCTCCTAAGCTCTAATCTTAATTTTATCTCAAATGTCGGGGTGAAGACCCTCGCTTTTAACGAGATGAAACTCCAACCAATATAAAACAGCGAAGCACGACTTAAATCTTGACAATCTCTGCTGTATAAGTTAGCCTATAAATAGTTGTTTGAGGTCGATAAACAATGATTATCCTAAGTTTCAGAAAAATAATCGTTCAAATGTTTATTATGTCCAATTCTGTCTAAGCGTTAATATTCGGGAATAGGCAAAACCGCTAGAACCGAATAAAAAATGTGTAGGATTGGATGTAGGTTTAAAAGTTTTCTACGCTAATAGTGATTATGTTTAAAAATTGGTCTTTCGACGATTGGATGAATCATATCCTTTTTCTGGCTACAATTATGGCTTTGCTGACGATTTGGTTGGGTAGATAAATAAAAACATTTTTCTTTCCTCGCTTTACCAAAAATTTGGGTTTAAGGTTCCCCGTCCATTTTATGGCAGGGAGTGTCAAAATAAGAAACAAAACCCTCAGCGATCGATATGACTGACTCAATCCCAAAAATTTGTATTCTCGGTGGTGGTTTTGGTGGACTCTATACTGCTCTACGTTTGAGTCAATTGCCTTGGACCGATCAACACCCCCCCCAAATTACCTTAATTGATAAAAGCGATCGCTTTTTATTTTCTCCCCTTCTCTACGAATTAGTCACCTCAGAACTACAATCTTGGGAAATTGCTCCCCCTTTCAGCGAATTGCTCGCCAATACCCCCGTTAACTTCCAACAGGGAACCGTCACGGCGATCAATGTTAATAATCATAAAATAACCCTTGACAATCAAAACGATATATGCTATGACCGCCTCGTGATCGCCCTCGGTGGTCAATCTTCCCTTGAATTCCTACCCGGGGCCAAAACCCACGCTATCCCCTTTCGTAGTCTAGAGGATGCCTATCGTCTTCAGGATCGACTCAAAACCCTAGAACAATCCGATCGCGATAAAATTCGGGTCGCCATTATCGGGGGCGGTTATAGCGGCGTAGAATTAGCCTGTAAGCTGGCCGATCGCCTCGGAGAAAGGGGAAGAATTCGTCTGATCGAAAGAAATAGCGATATACTTGGCCCTTCAACCCAATTTAACCGCGACACCGCCAAAAAAGCCCTAGAAAAACGTCTAGTTTGGTTAGACCTAGAAACCACCGTCGCCGACATCCAAGCTGATCGCCTCTCCCTTGACTACAAAGGACAGATCGACAATATCCCCGTTGATCTAATTCTCTGGACCGTTAGTCCGATCGCCTCTCCACTGCTCGCTAATTTGCCCCTAGCACATAATGAGCGCAAATTACTAAAAGTTAATCAATATTTACAAACTGTCGAAAACCCCAGCATCTACGCGATCGGCGATGCGGCCGATAGTCGCGATCAAGAGGATAAACCCTATGCTGCCACGGCTCAGGTCGCCCTTCAACAGTCCGACTACTGCGCTTGGAATATTTGGGCGAGTTTTCACGATAAACCGGCTTTACCCTTCCGTTATCAACCTTTAGGCGAAATGTTGACCCTCGGAGTCGATGAGGCTACGATTAGCGGTTTAGGACTAGAATTAGCCGGTCCCCTTGCCCATCTTACCCGTCGCTTAGTCTATCTCTACCGACTGCCCACCCTTAACCATCAAATCGCGGTAGCATTTAACTGGATTGCCCAACCGCTTCTATCCCTCATCTCTGAGTAGCGAGTTCAGATATTCCTCCACTAACAAACTATCTCGATCGGTCAATTCCTGACCATCGAGACGGTTTAACAGCATTACTGCACCAAATAACCGATTATTAACCCTAATTGGCACAGCTAAAGCCGTTTTTATCCCCAAAGCGACCGCTATATCCTGACGGATGCGATTATCTCCGAGAGTTTGTCCCACCACCACCGGACAACTCCCCTGGTAAACCACCGTACACAATCCCGACGTGGCAATATCACCCCTTTTGCCCACAATTGCCCCAGTGTTTTTACCCGCACCCGCGCGATAATAAATACTATCACCGTCAAATTCGGCAATGATAACCGTTTCTGTTGGAATTAAACCTAAAATTTCTTCAGCAATGCGATCGAGATTAGTTAATTTTTCCATAATGGTTTAGGGGTTGAGGAAATGGGGTGTTATAATCAAAAAAAGGTAATGATTCGGTAGTAGTGGCGTAGCTCTCTTGCTTACCTGGTATAAATTGTGTAAAATATTTATTAATAAAAATAATCGGAACCCGATCAGTCTTTAAACCTCTAGCTTGATTATGACTTTTCTGATAAATATCTTTTTCTGGCTCCTGTCTGGCTTACTGAAATATCAGTCTAGCACCGAACAAAGTGCCCCCCTAGTTCACCTCTATTCCCCTGTCAAGCGTTGTGGTTCTCACCATAGGGCTCTTCTGGTTTTCGTGTGTTAATTTTTGTTATGAATTAAAGCCAGCAAACAGCTTAAGTCGAAGATGTTCAAAATTGGTAAATCCATAACTCATTCTTTTAATAAGCTTTATTTTGG
>NZ_JADBVE010000279.1:0-7651 GCF_020245285.1 Microcystis sp. M31BS1 | reverse complement strand
TTCCAATCGGTCAACATTGAAGAAGTTTGAGCGTAGCCTACTCTTTCTTGCTTTTCGTACCAAGCTTGTGTTCGTTCGTGGAGAGCTTTGTTGTAAACTAATCTTACACAGCCCAAAGTGCGCCGCAATAGCGACTCTTGTGTTGGTGTGGGGTAAAATCGAAACGAATAGGCTTTTTCCATACCTCACGTTTTAGCATATATTTCGTAAACGATGCTCATATTTAACAGTAAAGCCGTCGTAGAACGACGGGGTTTCAGACCCAAAATTTTCGATGACACAAGAAAAAACATGGGTGGGGAGCGATGTCAGTAAAGATGTTCTAGATATCTATCTGCTACCCCAAGGTCTCAGCTGACAACAACCCAATAGCGAGCTACAATATCTGCGATCACTTTCTGGCTTTGCGGATAGCACTCCCTAGTATTAAACCCCCAAGGGTAATATAAGCAAGAACGCTGCTGGATTCTGGAGTCGTTCTTTTAGATGCAACACGAATCTGAACAAGAACATCATCGTCATCATCATCTACAGTGAAAGATGCAGCGTCATCAAGATGAGCTAAGAAGATATTAGTATCTAGTAACTCAAATGTATTTCCTCCGAAACCAAGGCTATTATCTAGATCTGAAAAAACTATTTGTGAAGCCCTATCTGTGCCTCCAATTGTAGCGAAAAAACTTTGACCATTCCAGTTAGTTAGAACCGCCAGTGGAATTGGTTGATCTGGATTAAAAGACCCCAAAAAAACCTCACTGTTTGTTGATGGATTATTCGGCAATCCTGAAAGAACCGGAACAAAGTTTTCTGAAGTAGTCCCAAGACCAAACTCAGAATTGGCACCAGCACCACCTCCTAAGGATTTAACGTAAATATCAACCTGATCAGGAAATTTAAACTCTGCTGCACTGCTTAGATTAGTAATACCGCCAACGAATAAAGCAAGAGCAAAAGTAAATAAGGGATATTTGGGGTTGCAGGGATTGAACATTTTTGTTGCTCCTCAAAAATTAATTCTTTTTTTGTTGTTCGTTATCTTTTGTTCCTTGAGAACAAGGTTCATGCTTTTAGTTTGACCAGTGAGCAAAAATTCCCCAGTCGTCTGGAACAGGCGAACCAAAAGATTCGCCCGCCCACTCCCAATTAGTTAAATAAGCTGAACATCGAAAGAGACAGCAAACCCGGCGGGGCGATTTTCAATGGTTGCGAATTGTTGCCCAAGAAAACTTAACCCACCTGTTAAGCTATTGTAGTTAAATTGGCTAAGGCTACTAGCATTAAATCCGGACTTACTGATTTGGATGACATCGCCCTCTATCCACTGAAAATCCTTGATTACGTCAACTCCTTCTAGAAGAGAACCGAAAAAAAAGGCATCGGCACCAGTGCCGCCAGTGAGGATATCATTGCCATAGCCGCCATAGACAAAGTCATTCCCAGCGCCTCCTAATAGAACATCGTTGTCGGCTCCGCCAAAGAGATAATCAGTGTCGTTTCCGCCTGATAAAGTGTCAGCACCCGCTTCGCCAATGAGCAAGTCACTACCGTTTCCGCCGAAGACATTGTCATTTCCAGCGCGGCCGAAGATGATATCTGCACCATCTCCACCATCAATGTAGTCGTTGCCTATTCCACCGTCGATGTAGTCGTTGCCTCCTTGGCCGTAAATGCTATCATTCCCTTCATTCCCGTACATGGTGTCATTACCGAAACTGCCGAACAAGAAGTCATTGTAAATTGTACCGTTGTAAACTGGCATTAGCTGTCAACTCCTGTGAATTAATTAAGTTGATGATTCAAGTCAAACATTCAGAGCAAATAACATTCAATAGATACTGAATAACAAATTGGTATCAGCCAACAACTCTAAATAACTCTAAATAGCTCTAAATAACCGTACATAACTTTAAATAACAATTAATAACAGTGCTTTCTCTTTCTCATCAAAATATTGACAAATCCGAGAAAATGATGTAATCTCTAAATATCTCCATTAATTTTTTGATTATTTTTGAACTAAAAATGGTTGGCATTCCTGACAGGATAGGAACTAAAGATAAAGACCTATTGCAAAAAGCATTTCTAAACCAGATCTTGCAAAGTACTGGTTTGATAAAAAATCAAGATCATAGTTGTTTATTTCAACTTCTATATAATCCAAAAAATCAAGATAAAAAAAGAAGTGAAATTGTCGAAATAATGAAAGATAAGCATAATCTTCATTATACGGAAGCAACTATTAATGAATATGCGAAAAGAATTAGGAGAATAATGGTAGATGTGTTTAAACAAGCGATGATAGACGATGGATTAGAATTAAGTGTCAATTTAATTACTACTAAATATGAGAAGAAAGGAAAACCTCAGAATTCAATTGAACCTCATCAAGTGACTTATCAATGGTTATGGGAGAAAAAATTTCCTCGGATGGGTTGGGAATTAGCAAAAGAAGTTGCTGCACCTGCTTGTAATAAGTTAACGATGCTGGATATTAATGAAAATTTTGAGGGAGAAAAATCCCCTAATGGAGGAGCCTCAAACGGTAGTTCAAAAAGGGGTCTAGTTATGAATGGTACTGTAATTAAGCCAGAGCCAGATAAGGGTAATTATATTTATCTTAACAAGCCCCATTATTTATGGGTTGATTTACCTGACAATGGTAAATATTTATTGTTAATTAATGAGACGGTAGAAGGAAATTTTTATCTCTTTAGTCCTTCAAGAGCATTTGCCTATGTTCCTTATACTAAGCTGTCAGAAGGACTTCGTTTACCCCCGTCTGAAGGACTGGCTCGATTTTTCCAATATGATGCAGTAGGAGATGAATATTTTCTGGCAATTGTCACAGAGCAACCCATTGATTTATCTTGGGTTAATGGGGAATCTGACCCTACAGATATTATCTTAAGTCAAGAGCGTCTTGAGGAGATATTTATTAAATTGGGTCAACAGGGTAATAGTGAAGTGTTTTATAAGCGGTTTAAGGTGGTGGAACAAACAATTAATTACTCTGAGCAATCGGCAACAATAATCAACAACAAAAACTTAGTTTATTAAAGGAGTATAGTAACATGAATCAAGCCATAATTAACCAGATACAATAGTATAACTAGATCGCATCATGCCAGCGATTGCCCTTGCCCATTGTCAACAGTAATTGCCCATAAAATAGGAAAAAACAATGCAAATTTCCATTCAACTAGACGATGAACACGCTCAAAAACTAGCCTATATTCAACAAACCACCCAAGAAAATACTTTAGAAACCATTCAACAAGCCATTGAACTACGCTATCAACAACTCCAAGAAAAAACACACGATCCCCTAGCTAAATTAAAACAAAGTTCCTTTATCGGTAGCTTTGAAGCAGAGGCTGACTTTGCCGAAAACTCAGAAAACATTTTGCATTCACTCCTATCCGAAAAAAATGATCATTGCTGATACAGGATTCTTTCTCGCTCTTGGCAATCGAAAAGACAAAGATCACTCGTTAGCCATTCAAACTATTTATAGTCAAAATGAAGCCTTAATTACCACCTATCCTGTTATCACCGAAACCTGTTATTTACTCTTAGCCAGAATAGGTAATCAGGCGCAAATCAACTTTTTGCAGGGATTGGTTAACGATAACTTTGAAATATTTCATTTACAAAATCATCATATTGAACGAATGATTGAATTAATGGATCGTTACGCTAACTTACCGATGGATATGGCAGACGCTTCTTTGATTGTATTAGCAGAGCATCTAGGACATGGAAGAATATTAACTGTTGATCGTCGAGATTTCAGTATCTATCGTTGGAACAATACGGAGGTTTTTAACAACTTATTGTAGGAGATATTTATTCAGGGTAATCAGGGTAATAGTGAGGTGTTTTATAAGCGGTTTAAGGTGGTAGAAAAACCCATTAATCACTCTGATCAATCAGCAACAATAATCAGCAACAAAAACTTAGTTTATTAAAGGAAGATAGTAACATCAATCAATCCATAATTAACCAGATACAACAGTATAACCAAACCCTAGGAATGCTATATCAGCAGGGGCAATATGAGCAAGGGATTATCTTCGCTCAACAAACCTGTGATTTAGCCAAAAGTTACTCACTAACTAATGAGCCTATTTATGCTTATTCTTTGAATCTTTTAGCCATATTATATAAGTCAATGGGACAGTATGAGCAAGCTTTACCTCTCCATCAACAAGCTCTCAAAATTATTGGTAAAATTCTAGGTACTGACCACCCTGAATATGCTAATTGTCTGAATAACTTAGCCCTATTATATGAGTCAATGGGACAGTATGAGCAAGCTTTACCTCTCCATCAACAAGCTCTCAAAATTATTGGTAAAATTCTAGGTACTAACCACCCTGAATATGCTAATTGTCTGAATAACTTAGCCCTATTATATGAGTCAATGGGACAGTATGAGCAAGCTTTACCTCTCTCTCAACAAGCTCTCAAAATTATTGGTAAAAGTTTAGGAACTGACCACCCTAACTATGCTGAGTCTCTATATAATTTAGCCGTATTATATAGGTCAATGGGACAGTATGAGCAAGCTTTACCTCTCCATCAACAAGCTCTCGAAATTCGTGGTAAAAGTTTAGGTACTGACCACCCTGACTATGCTGGTTCTCTGGATAACTTAGCCATATTATATCAGTTAATGGGACAGTATGAGCAAGCTTTACCTCTCCATCAACAAGCTCTCGAAATTATTGGTAAAATTCTAGGTACTGACCACCCTAACTATGCTGAGTCTCTATATAATTTAGCCGTATTATATAGGTCAATGGGACAGTATGAGCAAGCTTTACCTCTCTCTCAACAAGCTCTCGAAATTGCTGGTAAAAGTCTAGGTACTAACCACCCTGGCTATGCCACTTCTCTGAATAATTTAGCCGTATTATATGGGTCAATGGGACAGTATGAGCAAGCTTTACCTCTCTCTCAACAAGCTCTCGAAATTCACGGTAAAATTTTAGGTACTGACCACCCTAAGTATTCTACTTCTCTGAATAATTTAGCCCTATTATATCAGTCAATAGGACAGTATGAGCAAGCTTTACCTCTCCATCAACAAGCTCTCGAAATTACTGGTAAAATTCTAGGTACTGACCACCGTGAATATGCTACTTGTCTGAATAACTTAGCCCTATTATATGATGCAATGGGACAGTATGAGCAAGCTTTACCTCTCCATCAACAAGCTCTCGAAATTACTGGTAAAATTCTAGGTACTGACCACCCCACCTATGCTAATTCTCTGAATAACTTAGGCGGATTATATCGGTCAATGGGACAGTATGAGCAAGCTTTACCTCTCTCTCAACAAGCTCTCGAAATTCGTGGTAAAAGTTTAGGAACTGACCACCCTGACTATGCTAATTCTCTGAATAGTTTAGCCGTATTATATCGGTTAATGGGACAGTATGAGCAAGCTTTACCTCTCTCTCAACAAGCTCTCGAAATTGTTGGTAAAAGTTTAGGAACTGACCACCCCGACTATGCTGCTTCTCTGAATAATTTAGCCCTTTTATATGCAGCAACCAACCACCCAGAAGAAGCACTAAAATTAATGCAGGAAGCAGCAAAAATTGATTTAAAAACTATTTCTAAAATCTTTAGCATTAGCACCGATAAGGAACGCCTGAACTATGTCAAACAAAACTACCATAAAGTAGAAACATTTCTCTCCCTAGTTTTCCAGCACTTTCCTAATAGCCCCGAAGCGGTACAATCTGCCTATAACCTCATCTTAAGACGAAAAGCGATCGCAACCGAAACCGCCATCCTGCAAAAAATCGCCCTTTTATCCCAACAATACGCCCATCTTGCCCCCAAACTCCAACAATGGCAACAAATTAGGCAACAACTCGCCAAACGCTGTTTTGATATACCCACCCCCGAACAACTTCCCTACTACCAACAAGAAATTAAATCCCTCGAACAACAAGCAGAAAACCTCGAACGAGAATTAAATATCCCCGAACTTAACCTCGAAAAAGAACTGCAAAACGCTGATTTTCGTACCATCGCCTTAGAATTACCCCAAGGAACTACTCTAATTGAATTTTTCAGGTTTAATAACTACAATTTTCAGGCAATTCCCGCCAACGGTGACGCTGCATCCTTTCCCCCTCGCTATCTCGCCTTTATCCTACCTGCCCAAGCCCCAGAACAGCTAACTATGATAGATTTAGGAGAAGCTGAACCCATAGACAAATTAGTGAAAGAGTTTCGGGAATCGGTAGAAAACCCACGAGGATTAAGTGTGGCCGTATTTAAGAAAAAAGAGGATATATCGCCAAAAATTGAACTAAGCAAGCTTATATTTGACAAAATCGAGCCTTATCTCACCCAAGAATTAATTATCTGTCCCGATGGCGAATTAAACTGCTTACCCTTTGAAATTTTACCCACCGATAAAGGCAGCTACTTAATGGATGAATATCGCTGCAACTTCTTAAATGTAGGACGAGATATCCTGCGCTTTAAAGCCAAAATTCCCGCCAAAGTCACCTATCCTCTCGTTATCGCTAACCCTGACTATAACTTAGCTAGTCCCGAAAACACGCCCTCAACTGCCGAAAATGAGGAAAAATTCCCCTTTAAACCATCCTTACGCGATTTAGCCACCTCTCGACAAGGACAAATATTCAACTCCCTCCCCGGCACCGAAATCGAAGGCGAAAAAATCGCTAAAATACTCAGAGTCAAACCCGTTACCGCCGCCAAAGCTTTAAAACCTCTTGTCTCCAAAGCCCAAAAAGCCCCGTATATTCTCCATATCGCTACTCATGGCTACTTTCTCGGCGATATAACCCCCGAACTGGACACAATTAACCAAAACTTCATGTTATCGAGTCTTTCCGCCTCAGAAAGATTCCAAGTCGGCACCAGACAAAATCCCCTGTTGCGTTCAGGTTTAGCCTTTGCGGGGGTGAATACCATGTTAAACGGCGGTAAACTACCCGAAGAAGCCGAAGATGGCTTATTAACTTCCCTAGACGTGCAATCTATCAACTTAGCAGGGACAGAGTTAGTCGTTACCTCCGCCTGTGAAACCGCCTTAGGAGACCTCTACACAGGAGAAACCCTCATCGGTTTGCGTCGTTCCTTCATCCAAGCAGGAGCAAAAACCGTTATTATCAGCCTTTGGAAAGTGGAGGATGTGGCTACCACTATCTTAATGCAGTATTTCTATTATTATCTCCTGAAAGCCAAACTTAGCAAAGCAGAAGCTTTGAGAAAAGCCAAATCTAGCCTCCAGCGTCTCACCATCGCCAAAATGCGTTCCCAATGGCTAACGGAAGATGCCATCAAATCGGCAGAAAAACACAGTATAGGAACTGCTGCCCATTTGCGTGAATTAAGTCAAAAATCTGATTTAGAACGCCCTTATGAAGCTCCTAAGTATTGGGCTGCTTTTATTTGTTTAGGGAATCCAGCCGGTCTTCCGCTTTTACCATTTTGACAGGCGAGCAAGGAACAAAATCTGAATTGACATCCTCGCCGCCCTAAAAGTGCGGCGATTCCTAAACCTCACGATTTAAGTTTCTGCTTCCACCACCGTCGCATACCACAGTTAAAAAACCATGTACTGTCTTACACAGAGTCCACAGACTTTCGCCCCATTTCA
>NZ_JADBVE010000278.1:0-18357 GCF_020245285.1 Microcystis sp. M31BS1 | reverse complement strand
ATTGTTATCGCTTTAACTCTTGTGTCGGCAATGAATTGGCAATTAATCAGAAATTAATATAAGCAATTATTGTAGGTTGGGTTGAGCGAAACAATACTGGGTCGAAAATGGCTCAATTCGATTGTTTAAGCGAAACCCAACAACTCCAAAGGTTACTCTTTGTTGGGTTTCCTTGCGTCAACCCAACCTACGAGGCTGTAACCTTTATATGTTACATTTTACAAGTCTCGACGCGAGAGAAGATTCTCGCCACCAACGTACCAAGTAAAAAAAGGCTCGCTAGGGAGGTGTCCTAGGGGTGCTTTTAGGTCAAAAGTAACATCCCTGTAGTATATCCAGCTATTATTCACTCGCCAGCCTACTCTATCTCCGAAAGCGTTCCAAACTCCTTTATTATACTCCCGCGTCCCACCGAGTTCGCGGTAAATTTTCGCCTGCACGGAAAAACCAAAGCGACCGCCACTATATTTAACCCATAATTGGTCAATGGTTCGCAAATCCTCGCAGGGAAAATTATCGATATCCTCTACCCGTAGCCATCCCTCTTTTGTTCGGTTAGCTACCTGTAGCATCACTCTTGCGGTTTCGGAGTCCGCTTGCTTCCATTGCTGCCGTTTTAATAAATCTTCTAATTTCCGATAATCGATTCCTTTGGCGCTTTTAAGCTGAATAGATGGGGGAGTTTGGGGAACTGAAATAACGGGATTAACGGGTTTTTGAATAGTTGTCTGGGGTATAGAGACTGATGTTTTTATCTGCAAAGCTTGCAACACTTCCGAGGCGGATTGATAGCGTTTTTTCGTCCCGAACTCGATTAATTTATCCAGAATATTCCCTGAATCATTACTAACAGGATTATCCACTAACCACTGTCGCCATACCCATTCATGTTCCCCCCCATCGAATAAATCAAAGGGAGATATTCCAGTTAATAAATAAAGGCAAGTTACACCCAAACTATACAAATCACTGGCATTAACTGCCTTGCCATTTCCCTGTTCTGGGGCAATATATTCGGCAGAACCGATAATTGTTCCTGTCATGGAACGATTTAAAGGACTGACAAATTTTGCTGCGCCAAAGTCCACTAAAATCAATTTATTATCTCTTTTTCTGCGAATAATATTTTCTGGTTTAATGTCGCGATGAATTACTTGTTTACTATGAATAAATTCTAGAATCGGTAAAATCTCTGACAAAAGATGTTTAATTTTAGCTTCGTTAAATACTCCTTCCTCTTTTAATTCTTGTTCGAGATTTTGTCCTTCGATATATTCCTGGACGAGATATTGTCGCCCATCATTAGCGGTAAAATAGGCGTAAAGTTCGGGGATTTGTGGGTATCTTCCCAAACTATCTAAACGAATCGCTTCTTCTTTAAATAATTCTGCTGCTTTTTGTAAAGTTCCTGTTCCCTGCGCTGACGGGAAAAATTGTTTAATCACACAATAGGGTTTTGAGGGTTTATCCTCATCTATCGCTTGAAATGTCTTGCCAAAACCCCCTTGACCGATTAATTTTAGCGCTCGATAACGTTCTCTGAGCAGTAATTGAGAACCGCACTTATGACAGAATTTATCCGTGGGGGTGTTTTTGTGCGAACAATCGGGATTGAGACAGAGACTCATGGCCGTTTGACAAGTATGGGAAGATTAACCCCTATTATACAAAAAGAAAGCAAGCTAGGGCGACTCTAGTGGGTAAATTTTCTCTGATAATTGATTGAAAATACCGATAAAAATAGGTGAGTTAGCAAAGCGTAACCCACCCGATATCTATTTGCGGTTTTAAACCGTTTCTACCAAGGGACGGGTTAACTTATCCAACTGTTGGGTTAACAGACTCAGGAATAAACCCACATCGGTGACAATACCGACGGATTCTACGGAACCTCGATCGCTTAATTTTGTCACCACGGCCGGGTTAATATCAACACAGACCATTTTCACCCCCGCCGGTGTCATATTACCCACACCGATGGAATGGAGCATACTAGAGAGCATAAGAATCATGTCTGCACCTTGAATTAAGCGGGAATATTCTTCCTGTGCTTTAATTAAATCCATCTCCGTATCCGGAAGCGGACCATCATCGCGAATTGAACCGGCCAAACTGAAGGGGACATTATTCTTGACGCATTCATACATTACGCCTTTTGTCAATACCCCGGCCGATACAGCTTTGGCGATGCTGCCGTGGCGACGGATGAGGTTGATAATCTTGAGGTGGTGACGATGGCCACCGCGCACGGGGATGCCTTTCTGCATATCTACCCCTAAGGAAGTACCCATGATCGCCTGTTCCATATCGTGAACTGCGATCGCATTCCCCCCCAGTAAAGCGTGAACGTAACCATCGCGGATTAAACGGGAGAGATGTTGCGCTCCTCCAGTGTGAATGACCACCGGACCTGCCGTTACTACCACTTTACCGCCCTGGTCGCGAATTTGGCGCATTTCCCAGGCAATCTGCTCCACGGTTAACTCGACTCGGCGCTCGCTGGAAACCCCCGCACCCATAAAGGTAAATTCCTGGGTGCTGTTGCGTTGTTCCCTGGATTCCGCCTGTCGGATAGTACGGATGCCCTCAACTCCCACCATAACGCGATCGCCAGCTTTTAAATCCCGCAGCAGAGTACATTTCGCCGTTTTGCCTTCCGGACTTTCAGTGACGACGATGGCTGCATCCATGCGTTGATTTTCCACCCGCACCCATTCACAGCTAACCCGCACTTCCGTGGGATAGATGGTGCTGACATAAAAATCATCGGGAGCGACCCCATCTTGTGCCACCACTGCGGTATTGACATCACAGATTTCTTGGGGACGAGCGGCCGCACCGAGGTCGATCAATTGTACCATGATCTCCTCCATTACCTCGTGAGAGGGTGCAGAAACCCGCACTTCGGCCGAGGAGGTACTTTGACGCTCAATCCCTAAGGTGAAGTTTAAAACCTTGAAGCTGCCCCCATTTCCTACCACAACATCGAGAGCTTTATTCATAATTCCCGCGTCGAGCAGATGACCTTCTAGCTGGAGAATGCGACTTTCAATGGTGACATTTGCGTGATGGTCTGGAATTAGGGGTTCCGTGGTACGCAGGGTTAAACATTTAGCGGCTCCTCCTGCTTTTAAGAACTCCGTCAGGGGAGTTTGTACCACTTCAAACCCTTTTGACGCTAACTTATGTTGTAAATCGTCACTAATTTTATTCATGACGATTACTTCACCGATATTCACAGCATTACAAGCAAAGTTAACCGCATCGGCTTCTTCAACGATAATGCGTTTTTCTTCGGGAATTTTTAACTCAATTAACCGATTAGAATAGGCATCAAAAGCATCAGGATAGTAGAGGAGATAACCGCCACTAAGGGGACAAAAACAGGTATCAAGGTGATAGAAACGTTCATCGATTAAACGTAGGGATAAAACCTCGATATCGAGCCATTTAGCGATTAAAGGGTGGGAATCTAACTCAGTTCTGAAGCCATATCCTGCCCATAACCAACGTCCTTCCCGATCTAATAATGCGTCTCCTGCACCTTCAAAGGGTAAATCTTTGGGCAGTTCGTGAACCGTAAAACCGTTATCTTCAAACCACTGTTTAAAATAGGGTTCTTCTCCCTGTCTTTCTTTGTGTAAAAAGCGACTGAGAACGACAGTTTTTTCCAGAACTAAACCTGCATTAGCGGTAAAAACCATGTCGGGCCAGCCTTTTTCTGGTGGGACTAAATCCACGAGCGCCCGATCTTTGAGAACATGATAAAGCTGCTGCCATTGTTGCCTAGCTTTTTCCTGGGAAGATTTGTGAATGTTGCCCTCCATCCAAGGATTAATCACATAATCCACATCGTAATGATCGGGAGAACACATCAAAAAGCGAATAGTTTCAGTCATATTTTTTGACAATGAATATTCAGTATAAGTAGTCTGGAGATAAGTTTAGACCAATCTTCCATTATACTCTACTTTGCCCCAAAATATCACTAGGCCTAAGATTAGGACAATTCCCGCTCTACAAGCTAAAAACAGCCTGATTCTAGCCGATAACTGACGGCTAGAAGCTTAAATTATTGTAAATCCTGATGTTTAAATAACCCCATAAATTTCGATTTGCGTCCGTGTTCCTTAATTAAACTTTCCCGATAAGTTTGCCATTCTTCCCGTCTTCCCGACATATAAAAGGCATTACGAGCTTTTTTCAGCCATTTAATCGCTTCTTCGTAGCGATCAGCCTTTTTTTCGTCGAGTATCTTTTCCGCAGGAGGACGCGCGCGATCAATCACCCAGTTAGGATCCACGGTAGCAGCCGCATCCATTATCCGCCAAATTAGATGAGACTGCACATAGGAATTATCAGAAACGACTTTAATTGCATCTCTAACTAAATTTTCGTGGAGAAATATATCGATTTTAGCCTCTGTGGAACGTCCACCGCTAAACTCGCGCAAGTAATCTAACAAGTCTAATTTTAAATCGGGCCAATCTTCCCCAGCTAAAGACTCAATTTTTTGGTAATGGGAAAAGGAAGGTTGGTCTTGAAATGCCTTAATTCTAGCAGCCAAAGCTGTATCTATATCCCCTAAAGATTGCGCTAGTTCACTTGTCCAGAGAGCTAATTGATAATAATAATTCCCAGGGAAATTTAGACCACCCCTGGCGATTATGAGAGCGGATTCTGGTGCAGATTCATCGCGTAAAGCTTTGGCAAAAAAGAAGGCTTCATCGTTTTTAGTTATCATGTTTTTTGATGCTGCCATCGCTTCCTCAATGCGATCAAGATAGACTAACTTAGTTAGGTATTCTACCACTTGTCCTGAAGCTAAAGCTAGATTCAAATACTCCTGATCTTTTTCCTGTTGCTCGAAAATTTCTAAGCGAATAGAAGTTAATGTTTGGGCATAATCGGGGATATTCCCTGACCACATTTCTGAAAAATTAGCCGATTCTCCCCGTAAAATCTTCTCTAAAACTGGATCGTCCCATCCCTGTTGTAAGGCTGCTAAACTCATCTCAAAATCGGCACTCCATTCATGCTGCCATTGCTCGATTTTTTCCCTTAAATCTTGCTTTTCTTGGGGATTAAATTCCTTGCTTAAAATTGCCGCAGTTAAAACTCGATCGATTCTAGCACTTAAATCATCATTGACCCCATCATAATCTTCTAAATTATCCCATTCCTCGATACAGGCGCTAATAATTGCTTCTAAAATAGCGATTGCGTTATCGGGTTCTCCCTTTTGATAATAATCTTTGGCCTCATCCACCAGGGCATAAATTTCATCAGAAATTGGATCTTCTTCGTAGTAATCTTCTTCGATCGCTCGCAGGGATTGCCGCAGTTCATTACGGACAGTATTACGATAAGCTTTGACATTAATAGTTATCTTCCCTCCCGCTTTATTAACTGGGGTAGCTGGTACTAAAAACTTATCAATTGTCTCGATAATTTCTGGGTGTTTAGCCACTAAATGATTAAGCAATTTTCTTAATTTACTTTCATCAATCGGTGTCAATAACTCCTCTAAAGATGCTTTTTTGATAATTAATTCTGGTTGACGAGAACAGGTTAATAAAACCGCCACAATATGCTTACACCAACCCTCATAATCGTAGGGACAGGAACAGGAGACATTCTCAAGGTTTTCTTGGTTAAAATCTATGGCAACTCGATAGGGTTTAACCTCACTACCACTCACTAAAGCTTGTAGATTTTGCCCCCGTTGCCAAAGAGAAATAACTGCACCGCTATCGTAATAATATTGACCGCGCTGATAGGAAGCATTGGTGCTATTTTGCTGGATAATTTTTTCATTGATAGGAGGAATAGTCATAGTCAGAAAAGGAGAGGATTGGGTGATAAAATCTTGTCTGTGGCAATAAAACTGCCAGTAGCGAGGCAGACCACTGCATCAGCAACCGAGTCAACTTATCTTCAGTTTAGCCTAAATGTGCTATAGTGAAGACACTATGGAAATTAAAAACATTCCTCTGTCCCAAATTCGTCGTCCTTTACCGCGACAAACCGATCCCGAAAAAGTTAATCAGTTGATGCAATCGATCGCTGAGGAGGGATTACGGGAACCGATCGATGTTTTGGAGGTGGATGGTAAATACTACGGTTTTTCCGGTTGCCATCGCTTTGCCGCTCATCAGCGTCTCGGTAAAGAAACAATTCTCTGTCGAGTTCGTCGCGCTCCTAAATCTGTTTTAGCTAAACACATCGCTTAAGCTGAGAAGTCCCATGAATGAGTCCTTATATAAATATCATCGGCAAAAATTAGAGCAGTTAATGGCAAAAATTGGCTGTAAAAACCTAGAAGAATTGAGTCGGTTATCGGGTCTATCTTCTTGGCAATTGCAGAGAGTTCGCCATGGTTTAATCGCCAAATTATCCTCTGAATCTTTGGTGAAATTAGCTAATGGGCTGCAGCTGCCAGTTAGTGATCTTCTCGCTCATTTTCAAATTCCGACGATTGGGACAGAGGATCGTTCAGGGGAATTAAAAATTCTCGAACAAGAGTATCAAAATTTACAGCAAAAATTAGACAAGCAAAAAGAAGAATTAGCCGCAGAATTTCAAAGTCAAAGCATCGAAGCGATCGAATCTTGGTTAGTTCAATGGCCCACGGCCGAGGCCGTTGCCCGCAAAAATCCCGACCTAGCAGCGGTGAAAATCCTCTCCTTAGTTAAACCGATTATGCAGTTACTGGAGCGCTGGGGAGTACAACCAATTCACAGTGTCGGTGATCATGTTAGTTATGATCCGCAGATCCATCAATTGATCGATGGTCAGGCAGAAATTGGTACACCTGTTCTAGTGCGTTATCGGGGCTATCGTCATGGGGAAAAACTACTTTATCGTGCTAAAGTGAGTTTAATTAAAGTAGAAATGCCAGAAATTCAACCAGCAGAAACAGAAAATGTCACCGCTTAAAGTGATAATTCTTGCAGAGCTTTGGTGATGCGAAAAATTCCCTGGTGGTCTGCTTTTATCTTATCGGTAAAGATTGCAATCCAAAACAAAGACCTTGACAGACTCTTGTTAGGAAATTTAAGTCCAAAGTAGCGATTGTATCCTGAGAACTATGATAATAGGGATTACGCATATTAGCAGTATCTGTCACCATAATTGCCGAATAACCGCAATCCCAAAAGGGAGAATGATCGCTGCGTCGAGTATCGGGGACGATATAACCTGCAAAAATTACCGGCAACCATTCGCAGGGAGTCTGATTTTCCCGCAGGACTCGACTGAGAAACTTTAAATCCTCGCGGGTTTTGAGATTGCCAATCAAAGCAATAAAATCCCCAGTGTTGGGGTAAAAATATTCTAGAAAAGCTGGATATTTTTGAGAATGGGGATTTTTATCACAGTAACCGAGCATTTCTAAGGACAACATTAACCTTAAATCCTGCTTAGTTTGTTTTAATTTTTCCGAATATGCAATGCTCCCCAGTAATCCGTATTCTTCTAGATCGAAGGCAATTAAACGAATTGGATAATTAGCCTGATTTTCCCCAAAAAACCTCGCTAATTCTAATAATACCGCTAATCCCGTGGCGTTATCGTCGGCCCCTGGCGACCCCGGCACCGTGTCATAATGAGCGCCAATTAAAATCGGAGGTTTTTGACTGTTGTTAGGCAAATCCAAGATTAAATTTTCGTAAACTTTTCCCTGAAATGGGAAAAAATGTGATTCAACCTTTCCCCAATTGCCTAATTCTTGCCGCAGATATTCTCGCACATAAAAATGTCCTTGACTAGAGAAAAAAGGGTTTCTTTCTCGGACAATTTGTTCTAGGTGTTGGCTTAAGCGATCGCTAAGAAGATCAAACATTGATGGCAGCAGATAATTTAATCAAAAGAGCCAATGGATAGAGAAACTGAGGGAAAAATCGGGGAAAATAATAATTGTTAATTATAAAATATTCTGTGGAGCTAAAATCATGACAAATCTCCAGTGGACTAGCTATGATTGTATCGTTGTTGGGGCGGGATTAGCAGGATTAATCGCCGCGCGGAATCTCCAGAGGCAAGGTCATCAAGTTCTGGTGATCGAAGCGCGAAATCGTTACGGTGGTAGAATGTCTGGTCAATATCTCCCCTCCGGACAGTGGATCGATCGAGGTGGTCAGTGGGTGGGTCCAACCCAAGAGCGTTTTTTAGCCCTTCTTGATGAGTATAAAATACGTCGTTTTCCCTCTCCCAATCAGGGAAAAACCGTCCTAGTCTTTAACAACAAACGCTATGAATTCAATGGTTTTTTTCAAGGTTTCCACGAGGGAGAAGTACCCGATATCGGCGCGGCAGAATGGCAAGATGCGATGTCAGCATGGGCGCGTTTTCAAGAACTAGCCAAAACTCTACCTTCAGGTTATCCCCAAAGCAACGATCACACCAAAAAACTAGACAGTAAAACTTTTGCCCAGTGGATTGAAGAAAACACCAGCACAGATTTTGGTCAATGGTATTTTGCTTATATGGCCCGTGCAGTGGGTTTTCTCGGGCCGGCCGAACCCCAGCAAGTCTCACTGCTGCACGTTCTTTGGGGACAAAATTGCGCCCCTCAGGCCGAACATCCAGAAGCCGAACTGATCCATGGCGGAGCCGGACAAATTCCCGACAAGATCGCGGCGGAATTAGGAGAGCGAATTCGACTGGGGGAACCGGTTGTTCGCCTTAATTATGACTCGGCCAGTGTGACCGTAGAAACCAGCCAGAACACTTTTACTGCCAAATTTGCCATCATTGCCATGCCGCCCCATCTCGCCGGCCGCATTATTTATCATCCCCCGCTGCCACCCCAGCGACAACAACTAACCCAACGAGTACCGATGGGATGCTGCGCTAAAGTCCTGATTTCCTATGAGCAACCCTTCTGGCGAAAACAGGGACTAGCGGGACTTGCCCAAGGGAATTGTCAATGGTTGGAACTCTGTGCTGATAGTTCCGATCCCGAAACCGGCGTCGGGGTAATGGCCACCTTTGTGGTTGGCGATCGCTATAACCGTTGGCGCTCCATGAGTAGTCCGGCGCGCCGTGCCGCCGTCCTCTCGGATTTAGCTATTTATTTCGGTCAAGAGGCTCTTTTCCCGATCAGTTACGATGAGGTGGATTGGCCCGGGGATACCTGGACTGGTGGCGCATATTCCGCCTTTATGCCCCCCGGAGTCTGGACAAGTTTCGGCGAGGCTCTTTTTACTCCCGTCGGACCGATTCACTGGGCCGGCACAGAAATGGCCGATCGCTGGCCGGGATTTTTTGAGGGAGCGATCCGCACCGGTGAGGCGGCAGCCGATCAAATCGCCTTGCTTTTGCGGGAAAAATGAGCATTTACAGGGCTAGGACACTTTTTAGGTCAAAAAAGTCATCATAGTCAAGTTTCGTGGCTAATAGGGCAGAAAAATCCTAAATCATCACTATTTCGCCCTGGTAATGTTCGACGAAATACTGCACACGATGACGATATTCTTTAATTGTCCGATCGACCCATTCCCGCTGCTCACTGTTAGCGTAGATATGCACTAAAGGTTCTCCGGCATCGGGTAAAATCAATACCCAGTCATCATTAAGGGGATTAATCACCTTGACTCCATCGACCAACTCTAGATTATCGGT
The DNA here is from genome assembly GCF_020245285.1 of Microcystis sp. M31BS1. Lineage (NCBI taxonomy): Bacteria > Bacillati > Cyanobacteriota > Cyanophyceae > Chroococcales > Microcystaceae > Microcystis > Microcystis sp. M31BS1. Next base: position 8,733 of record NZ_JADBVE010000278.1, on the reverse strand, counting down.
AGCGTGAGTTTCCACCAGATAGCGCATCAAAGATCCCTTGACTTTCCAAGGACAACGCACCGCCGTATTCTTATTGTAAATGCGCGGTAACTCGGCCCGCACCTGAGCTAGAGAACGTTCCTGAATGGTTAACATCTCCAAAAGTTTCGCCACGCTGAACATGGCATCGAAACCGGGATGTAATTGCGGAAAAATAAAGCCAGTTTGCCCAGAGCCTCCTAAAACCACATTAGGATTAGTTTGACATCCTTCCATTAAAGCGCTAGGACTGGCTTTTGTCCGCACCACCCGGCCATCGTGACGACGTGCGATCTGTTCCACGGCACTAGAAGCATGAACTGGCACTACCACTGTACCGCGCGGATGGGCGGTCAGAATTGTATTCACCATTAAAGCAGTTAATTGTTCCCCGCGAATCGATAAACCACTCTCATCGACGAGGACTAATTGTTCCCCGTTGGCCGAAACTTGTACGCCTAAGTTCGCTTTCAGGGCCTCCACCACATGGCCCAATTGATGGATCAGTAACTCTCTTTCCTGCATGGAAAGGGCATTCTGACGTAAACTGGCATTGAGAACCACGGCATCACAGCCAAATTTAGCCAGTAATTCCGGTAAAATTGCCCCTGAGACTCCGTAGGCGTAATCAATGACGATTTTGGAACCACTATTGCGAATGGCCTCCACATTTAGCTGAGTTTCAAAGGTTTTGCGGTAATTATCGAGAATATCAGCTGGATAGGACATACTGCCGATTTCCTGCATTCCCACCCGTCGCAGATCTTCTTTGAAATAAGCGCCTTCGATTTTCTTTTCCTTGGCTTTGGAAACATTAATTCCTTTTTCGTCTAAAAACTCGATTAAGAGAAAATCCGGGCGATCGGGATGGATACGGACGTGAATGCCACCGACTACGTTTAATTTAGCCACTAAAGTCCGGGAAATCGGTAAAGCATTCGCTTGTAGGTTTTGGATATTCACCCCCACGGACATTAAACCGGCAATCAGCGATCGACTGACCATGCGCGAGACACTACGTTGATCCCGGGAGACGATTACCGTTGACCCCGGTTTCAGGATGGAACCGTAGGCTGCCCCCAGTTTAACGGCGAATTCGGGCGTGATATCGATGTTAGCCAGGCCCGATACTCCTCGTTGACCAAAGAGGTTTTTATGGGCAGTATTTCCCCAAATCAGGTTAATATTGAGGATGGCTCCTGATTCGATCTGTTTACTCGGCCAGACTCTGACCCCAGAATTGATCTGCGCTTCTTCCCCGACGATCGATAATTGTCCGATCACCGCACCTTCGTGTACCTGGGCCCGTCGATCGATTCTGGTTCCTCTAGCGATCGTACAAGCGGCTAAATTGACCTCATCCCCGATCACCACACCATTCCAGAGGATGGGACGTTTCAGATCGGAACCGGCACCGATGGTGACATTATCGCCGATAACCGAACCCCTCTCGATCAGAACATTTGCACCGATGCGGCAATGATTGCCGATCATGGCCGGGGCCTCGATCTGGGCGCTAGGATCGATATAGGTATTAGTGCCGACCCACACCCCGGGGGATTTTTCTCGATAGGGAAATTCCAGGTTAACTTTGCCAGATAAAGCGTCGTATTGCGCTTCTCGGTAGGCCTCCAGATGACCGACATCGCACCAATAACCATCGGCCACATAACCATACATAGGTTCGCCCCTTTGCAGCAGCAGCGGAAACAAATCTTTAGAAAAGTCGGCTTCTTCTTTGTAGGGGAGATAATCGAGGACTTCTGGTTCAAGAATATAGGTTCCGGTGTTGACGGTATCGGAAAAAATCTCGCTAGTGGATGGTTTTTCGATAAAACGGCGAATTCTGCCTTCTTTGTCGGTAATCACTACCCCAAATTCGATCGGATTGGGAACGCGCGTCAGGACGAGGGTTGCTTTCGAGTTTTTGCTTTTATGGAATGCGATCGCTTTTTGCAGGTCAAAATCAGTGATACTATCGCCACTAATCACCAGAAAGGTATCATCTAACCATTCGGCAATATTTTTCACACATCCTGCGGTGCCTAGGGGTTGATCCTCCTCCACAGCGTAGGTAATTTTTACCCCAAAGTCGCTGCCGTCTTGAAAGTAGTCGCGCATGACATCCGGGAGATAGTGCAGGGTGGTGATAATTTCGGTAATGTCATGCTTTCGCAGTAAATTGATAATATGTTCGGCGATCGGACGGTTGAGAATCGGAACCATCGGTTTGGGAAGATCACAAGTAAGCGGACGTAATCTTGTCCCCGAACCACCTGCCATTAGTACCGCTCGCATAACTTCCTCCCAAGGCTATCTTTTCGCCGTTTTTAAATAGTTTTTGCAAATTCTGGCTTTAGTTTTTCTATCTCGATCGAGCTAGTTCCTAACCGGCATTCTAACACCGTCTCCCGGATTCAGGACAATATTTTCTTTTCCCAAGTCGGCAAAACCCAAGCTTAAAATGAGAGATGTGAATTGTCTAAATCTAAGGATGAGATGGCATGAGACCCGTTATTTTTATCTTAATAATTGCTTATGGTTTCGTTGGTTGGAAATTCTGGAATGGGTACAGAAGCACTAATTTTAGTTCCAGTTTACCCAATCGTTTAGCTCTAACACTGTTCTGGCCGCTTCTGTTGGCTGTTAATCCCGCCTATCGCAAGAATTTTCAAAAAGCCCTCAAGGGCAAATAAAATTAACATATTGCCAAGGTTGCGGCCATAAAACAGAAAGTAGCTGGGTATCGATGGCAATCAACAGTTTAGCCATGGATGGCTTATCATGGTTAGGGAAAAAAGGGGTCGTAGCTCAGTTGGATAGAGCGAGTGCCTCCTAAGCACTAGGCCGCCGGTTCGACCCCGGCCGATCCCGCCTTTTTCAGTGAACAGTAAACAGTGAAAAGAGACCGGGAAACTGCTATTTATAGCGCTTTTCACGTTATTGAGGTATCGACAAGTTTTGCCAACAAAGGACTTAAGCTCCTTAAACAGTGAAAAGAGACCGGGAAACTGCTATTTATAGCGCTTTTCACGTTATTGAGGTATCGACAAGTTTTGCCAACAAAGGACTTAAGCTCCTTGCCCATGCCTCATTCTGATGAAAACTGCTATAGCGTTCATTATCAAAATATCTACGGGCTTAATTAAGCCCGTAGGCACGGCTGCGGGCAACTTCTAGAGGTTAGGCTTGATCGCTTCTGTTCTCGTTAATCTGTCGGATGATTTCAATCATTTGAGCGTGTCGATCATCCATTCTCTCTAGATGCCGGTAAAAATCGGCTTGAGTCTCATAAAAATCTGATTGTGCGCTTGCTATTCGAGCTAGGTAATCGTAAAGCCCTTTTTTCTCCTGTTTCCGTTCTTCGCGGTCACTAGCGACGGCATCAGCTAGGGATTGAATAGCGCGAGCGTTCGATTCCACTATTTTCTCGATCCGCTCTAATCTGTCTTCTGACATTTTGGTAAACTCCTAATAGACTAATTTCTTGTCCCCCACCGATGCCCCTCGGATGGCGGAATAATACTAAATCCGTTGAGTATAGGCTATATATCAGGACAGCCGAACGGCAAAAGGCAAAAGGGGGAATAAATAACCAGTTTTTAATAACCGGATTTAGTATCACTCAAAACTTGAAACTGATCACTGATCACTGATCACTGATAACTGCTATTTATCTTCTCATTCTGCCCTTAACTTGATACCAAAGCCTTCTTAAACGTAGATCGAGAGAAAAACCCCGACGGGTGGGAATAACAATCGTGCCACCGATGCGATCGTGGAAAGCGCGGTTCAATTGCTCATCACCGATCGCCATACCACAATCGGCGAAAAGGGGCGAAGATAATAAAATCAAGCTTAAAGGATTGCCAAAAAAAGTATTTAACCCTACCATCATTAAAGCTGCCCCGCCACCAGCGATCGCCTCTCGTTTGCTTAACTCCAAAATTCCGGGTAAACGCTGAAGTCGTAGATCGATGATCTTCATATCCAGGGCCCAACGTCCTAAACTCTGACCCTGATTCTGCGCTACCAATAACACCCGCAAACACCACCAGATCAGGAGAAAAAGGAAAAATTGCAGTACAGGCGAACTGTTGGCAAAGGAGCTTAAAAACCAGATCGAGGCAAAGTCGATCAGGAAAGCATAGGCCCGACGATCTAAGGGAATTTTCGGAAATTTTTGCGGTAGATTATCTTCAGGTGGGATGGGGTAAACCATAAAAGACCTCTTGTAAAAATCAAAAATTGTTGTTAGGGTTAGGAGTCAGTAGCCAGTAGTCAGGAGTCAGGAGAATTAAGAATGAATAATAATCAGTTAAATGGTCTCTTTACAGAATTTATGCCATTTAATCCTTATTTTTGCAGTTTTTGAACCCTGAAAAATTAATTATGCAAGAGGTTTAAAGTCAATTCTCGGAAAAATCCTGCGGTTTATCTTCTACTCTAATCGGGAAATTGGCAATTCTAGGATAGTTGTCCCTTGTCTTTTTTCTCCCCCTGTCTCGGAGTCTTCTGTCTGGGAGTCTGCTTACCTAACCGAAGATTTTTGATTTTTGCAGGAGATATAATTATTAATCGACTCGGAGATCTAAGCTACCATTGAGCAAAGGTAGCCCAGAATACAGGGATAATCATGGAGCAAGATTCATTAACAACGGAGGTTATTCTGACCCATCCGCGGCAAAGTTTGGGAGAGATACAGTTGGATTGGATGCCACAACCGGGTAATTATTTGGCCTTAAAAGGACAAACCTATGCGGTTTTGGAACGTCACCACCAGTACCAATACAAGATTGGTGGCTATTGTTTACGCAAAATTTCCCTTTATGTACAAACTGCTCCCACTCCTAACGAAAAAAGTTTGATTGAAGGACGTTGGGTGATGGGGGATGCTAGTTGTCATTTTAACGCCAGATCTGAACTGTTGCGCTGTGCGATTAACCCCTCCGGGCCCTGTCAAGATTGTCGTTTTTACGAAACTATTAACCCTTAAAAGAGCCTTTTTCGGCAATAATCTGGCTATATATTGACAAATCACCCATGAATCATCCTTACTCTTGGATCGAGGATAGCTTAAAAACCCTCCATCGGGCCAATTGGTATCGAAGGGTTAAAACCATTCAAGGCCGGGGCGGAGCCGTTATAGAATTAGAGGGTCGATCGCTGATTAATTTTGGCAGTAATGATTATCTGGGATTAGCAGCCGATGAAAGAATGATCGCAGCAGCCATAGCAGCGACACAAAGCTATGGAACTGGAAGCACCGGCTCGCGTCTATTAAGTGGACACCGAGATATTCATCGAGATTTAGAATTAGCGATCGCATCCTTTAAAAATAGCGAAGACGCGATTGTTTTTAGTTCGGGATATTTAGCCAATTTGGGGACAATTACCTGTTTAGTGGCGCAGAAAGACCTGATTTTAGGCGATCAATACAATCACTCTAGCCTCAAAAATGGAGCCAAGTTAAGCGGTGCCACGGTGAAAGAATACCGGCACAATAGTCTCGAAGACTTAGAAAATCAGTTATTAGCCCACCGTCATCACTATCGTCATTGTTTACTGCTCACTGATACAGTGTTTAGTATGGATGGGGATATCTGTCCCCTAGCGGGAATTCTCGCTCTAGCCGAGATTTATAATTGTATGGTTTTGGTGGATGAGGCCCACGCTACCGGAGTTATGGGGGAAAATGGCACAGGTTGCGTGGAATATTGTGGTTGTCAAGGACGGGAATTAATTCAGATGGGGACCCTGAGTAAAGCTTTAGGCAGTTTAGGGGGATATGTGACCGGAAACGCCAAAATTATCGATTTTATCCGCAATCGCGCCGCCACCTGGATTTATACTACCGGTTTATCCCCCGCCGACACCGCCGCCGCTAAAATGGCTTTAGAGATTATTCGTCTGGAACCGGAACGTCGCCAAAACTTACACCAAAATATTAATTTTGTCAAGAGTAAATTAAATAATTTTAATATATTGCCTTCGGAAGCGGCGATTTTATGTTTACCGGTGGCCAATCCGGGTAAAGCCCTAGAATTATCGCAAAAACTGCTAGAAAAAGGGATTTTTGCCCCCGCCATTCGTCCTCCTACCGTTCCCACCAGTCGTCTGCGATTTACTGCTATGGCCACCCATAGCCTCGCCCATCTAGAGATTCTTGTCCAGTCTATTGGCGAATCTTTCCCCACATAGGGAAAAAGTTTTTCGTGGGAAGTGGGGAACAACTAAGTTGAGCGGCGGTTAGCATCCTTGATCCCATCATCAAGCTCTCTAGCCTGGCCGCTCCAACGACTTGTTAGACTGGGCTTTCGCAATAAGTTTACGACTTCTCTGCCGCTTGCTGCTTCCTTTTTGCGTAGGTCTGCAAAGATTGCATCCAAGTCATAGTTGAAGGACTTGGCATACTCTTCACGGATTCGGTGGATCTCCTCGACAATTTCATCTGTCCACATGACTTAATCTCCCATTAGTTCGTTGGGTGTGCAAAGGATAGGCAATACATAGCCACAACCAAGGGTAATCTCAGCTAACTTACCCTGTATTTGAGCATTAGCAATATGCTTACAGTTCCACGTTAACAGATAATCCATGCCGTGGACAGTTGCGGCGGCAATGTGGATCGCGTCAACTTTCGCTTTTGGAGGCAGATTACTGCGGGTTAAGAATTGTTTAGCCAAATCTTGTGCAGCGTCATTCAATGCTAACAAGGGAAAATCACGCAAAATATCCAGCCTTTGGGAGGCGATCGCTGTATCCCCTTTAGCTACTTCCTCTAGGACAGCCTCCGAAGTGTACAGAATAAAGTCGTTTCGACGAAATTCCCACCATTCCCGTGTTATTTCAATATTGGCAGCAATAATCAGGTTTTTGGTCGATCTGGCTGTCAGATAACCAATAACACTGGTTTCAATATAGACGGTTTCGCTCACGGCAATCTAGAAAATCTATCCCACGTCTATCCTACTGCATTTAATCTTGGTTTTGAGGGAGTTGGGTAACAGCCGTCAACCCAAGCTACAAGAGCAGCGATCTGCTACGCAGTGCCTTCGGCATCGCACTCAGTCCACCAGAGCGGCATCGCACTTAAACCCACAGCTTCAATCAATGTGCATGGTGCGTTCCCCAAAAATCGATCGGTGGAGCAGTAGAGTCACATTAGGGAACGCACCCTACGAATTATGCTGCGGCAGGTTTAGGGACTCTTGAAAGGATTGACAATTTTCAGCCCATCAATGTCTGAATACCCAAAGTCTTCTGTATAGAGAGTTTCGACGTTTGCTTCCCAACAAGCAGCAACCACCATCGAATCCCAATGAGACAAACTAAAACGGCTCATCAAGTCCTCAGCGCGATTAATCACAGCCCAAGTTGGCAAAGCTGTGTACCAAACCTGTTGCAAATCTCGAATGTACTGATAGGCTTGCGCTCTGTCATACCCAAATGGCTCAAGTTTGCGGCTTGCCGCTAAATATTCGCAGGCAACCTGCCAAATTAAAACTCCCTCTGTCAGATTAGCTACTAGAGAAGCTGCGATTGCCTGCTTACTAGGATTACGCGAATCATTGACGTAAATTAAAACATTTGTGTCAACGGCGTTCATGCAACATATCTCTAGTAAACTGGGGAGCATTAGAGGGAATGGGGTTTTGTTGCATTCGCTCAACAAGCAGCCTTAAAAAATTCTGCCTAGCCGCAATATCGGTAATCTTTGGGGGAATAATTTGAGGTGATTTTACAAAAAGCTCCACCTCAGTGCCGTCAGGTAAATCGTAAGCTGTTTGAAGGATGAACGTACCACTATGATAAATTGCTTTCAAGGCTTGGGGCATGGGGAAATCTCTATCATAAGAGGGTGATTTAGTTAGCTGCTTACAGTCTAGCCTACACGAAGCAAATCCCGTGACGAACAATAGTCTGATAGCTTCATGTCCATATATTGCCATGCCTGACTATATCTGACTATATTTCTATTGAAACTTTACAATACATCGCTATCAATGGGGAGTATAACTTGAGCCTTGGCTTTTGTAGCAGGTAAACCCCGCCGCACTACCGCCTGAGCAAACATTTCTGGCGTAATCTCTGGACAATCTGATCAATCAATATCTTCATCGCTCATCGCATCCAATCGTTGCCAATCAGTTTGAGGGTTACTCGAAGTAGGTTCGTTGTTCATATTTCGTCGCTTTTCTTGCAGAAATAATACGGGTGCAATCCTCACGTTCTGTATGGACAACGGCAATCACTCGCCCTTGCAACAAACCGAATGTGACAAAACGCTGCTCTCCATAACCGTAACGATCGTCCTCAACCGTTACAATATCGCCATCAAACCCACATTCCGCACCCTAAGTGTCACAACGTCTCAAAAGAGGAAGATGCCTGAGTCAAAATACTTATCTAGAGGAGTGAGTTGGCGGCAAGCTGCCACCAACTAAGCCGAAAATTTCAGGGTTCCCCCGGTAATTCTCAATAAACAGTGCTTGTTGAGAATGACCAGGCAATCAGACTTAACATCTAGGGGGAGATGTTCCAGTTGCTCGCTTTGTTTTGTCGGCTCTTCGGTAATTGTTATGCAAATAATTAACTTAAAATAAAATTCGATGAGAGCAACTACGCTCAAAAGTAGCTGAAATTCATACAGGGAAAAACTTAAGGTACAAACAGGTTAATGCCAAAAGATAGACAGGCTCTTCGGGAATTGTT
>NZ_JADBVE010000277.1:0-15816 GCF_020245285.1 Microcystis sp. M31BS1 | reverse complement strand
CCCCCTTGATAAGGGGGGTGCCGATAGGCGGGGGGATCCCCCTTGATAAGGGGGGTGCCGATCCCCCCTTAGTCCCCCCTTAATAAGGGGGGCATCTGATAATTTTTAACGCCTACCTACTTAGGGTCAAGTATGCCACACAAACGGCGATCGAGCATTTAATCACTAATCGACAACTGACCCTAACAAAACCTGACAATATCCCTTTAAAGTCGCCACTCGCTCGCTAATTATCTGTAAACGCTTCTCCCGTCCTTGCCGCGCCGAGGCCAAAAATAACCAATCCGTCTCCAGCAATCGCCACGATCGATATAGTTCCGTCTGGAGCGCGCGCCAACGATTAGCCACCTCTGGGCTGAAATTGTCATCATTTAGTGACAATATCTCCCCTTCTAGACAGGTTTGTAAAGCTTGAAAAGATTGTAACCCCGTGGAAGCATCCCCATCCAGAAGGGCAAGACTGAAATCCTCCAGTTTTCTTAACAAAGATTTGTAGGCTTGATGGTAATTTGTCGGTAGCATCCAATACAAAGAGCGTTAGAATTTGTTACATAAGATTAACGATTTGCCGTCACGGTTGCAAGTCCTCTCTCCTCCCAACCAGAGACAAAAACTTAAAAGAATCGCATCCTTTTCGCCGATAAGTCCGATTCTAGTGTTAGAGAATTAAGCAATCTGCCATCCCTTCGGCCTAATAGTTTTCTAGTTATCCGTCTCCACCACCCCTATTATCCCCCCGATCCAACCATGAACGCCATCACTGCCACCCAACCAGACACCCTCACCGCCCTTCCCCGGGCCACGGAACCGAAAAAAGCGTTAGTTTTGCCTGATTGGCTGAAAGAATGTCTAATTACCTACGAAAACGACCCCCAAAATCCCGATAGCGATTTAATCTGTCGGGCTTTTAATTTCGCTCACAAACTCCACGAAGGCCAGTATCGCAAATCCGGGGAACCCTATATCGCCCATCCCATAGCTGTAGCGGGATTACTGCGGGATCTGGGGGGTGATGGGGCAATGATCGCGGCGGGATTCCTTCACGATGTGGTGGAAGATACGGAAGTCACCCCCGAAGAAATCGAGGACAGATTCGGTGTCGAGGTGCGTAATTTGGTGGAAGCGGTGACAAAACTCTCCAAATTCAACTTTTCTAGTAAAACTGAACGGCAGGCGGAGAATTTTCGCCGAATGTTCCTGGCGATGGCTCAAGATATCCGCGTCATCGTGGTAAAATTAGCCGATCGCCTGCACAATATGCAAACCCTCGAACACCTTAACCCGCAACAGCAGCAACGCATCGCCCTCGAAACTAGAGAAATCTTTGCTCCTCTGGCTAACCGTTTAGGGATTGGGCGATTTAAATGGGAATTAGAGGATTTATGCTTTAAATACCTCGAACCCGATGCTTATCGCACCGTACAGTTATTGGTATCGGAAAAACGCATCGATCGAGAGGCCCGCATCGAAACCGTCATTAACACATTGCGGGAAAAATTGCAAGAAATTGGCATAAAAGTTCTTGATTTGCAAGGTCGCCCCAAACATCTCTACGGCATTTATCATAAAATGCACAATCAGGGTAAAGAATTCGAGCAGATTTATGATATTGCCGCCGTCCGCATTATCGTCGAAACTAAAGAGGAATGTTATCGTTGTTTAGCCGTAGTTCACGACCAATTTACCCCGATTCCCAACCGTTTTAAAGACTATATCGGTTTACCAAAAGCTAACCGTTATCAATCCCTCCATACCACCGTTGTTGGTTTAAATGCCCGTCCCCTAGAAGTGCAGATTCGCACCCTAGAAATGCACCGTGTTGCTGAATACGGGATTGCAGCCCATTGGAAGTATAAAGAAACCGGTTCTAGTCAGACAACTTTAACCGCCGAGGATGAAAAATTCGCTTGGCTGCGTAATCTTCTCGACTGGCAAAAAGACCTTAAAGATGGCCAAGAATACATGGATGGCCTCAAAAATAATTTCTTTGAAGAAGATATCTATGTTTTCACCCCCAAAGGTGATGTGGTGGCCCTGGCCCAAGGTGCGACACCGGTAGATTTTGCCTATCATATTCATAGCGAAGTAGGTAATCAGATGAAAGGGGCAAGAATTAATGGTAAATGGTCAGTTCTTGATGCTCCCTTGCAAAATGGTGATCTGGTGGAAATTCTCACCAGCAAAAATAGTCACCCTAGTTTAGATTGGTTAAATTTTGTCGTTACTCCTAGCGCCAGAAATCGCATCCGGCAATGGTACAAAAAATCGCGCCGAGAAGAAAATATTAGCCGGGGTCGTGATTTATTAGAGAAAGAATTGGGTAAAACTGGCTTCGATGCCCTGCTAAAATCGGAACGAATGCAATCGGTGGCTAAACAGTGCAATTATGTGGCAGTAGATGATTTATTGGCGGCCTTGGGTTACGGCGAAGTTACCCTAAAAAATGTGGTTAATCGTCTGCAAGAAACAGTTAAAAATCAACAGGAAATTTTAACGGTCAAAAATCCGCCCGATGTCCTAACTGATTCCCAATTGATTCTACCACCTTCTCCCGTTCAAAGGGCTTTACCCGTTAGTAAATCACCGATCGCCGGTGTGGAGGGATTAGTCTATCGTTTGGCCGGTTGTTGTTGTCCTTTACCAGGGGAAAATATCACCGGTATAGTTGCCCATGCGGGGGAAGGTATTGTTATTCACCGTCAGGGCTGCTCGAATGTGGAAAAAGCCGAAGCTGAACGCTTAATTCCTGTTAGTTGGAACCCTATAGATGACCAGGGACGTTATCAAACTTATCCAGTAAATATTCAGATTGAAGTGATCGATCGCGTCGGGGTTTTAAAAGATATTCTCTCTCGTTTAAGTGACCAAAATATTAACGTTCGCAATGCCGGAGTTAAGACTAATTTCGGTAAACCCGCTTTAATTTCTCTGAAAATTGAAGTAAAAGACCTGCAACAATTTGAACGCTGTGTTATTCAAATTAAGCTGATGAGCGATATTTTAAACGTTCGTCGCATCAGTCAGGTAAAAAGCGATCGAGAGTAAGTTAAACCTAAAATTTCTGCTCCTATCCCCCAAACGCTGGAGTGCCTTAGCTGTTGAAGTGCGATGCTGACACTGACTAAAACCACGAGGGCAATATCTGCACTTTTTGTCACAGAACAACGTAGGATCGATAATTAATCTGAGCGCAAAAATCCCTATGTTATTATCCCTACTCTCAGTCATCAGTTTTCTGATTAGTTTTCTGGTGGTTGCCCTGATTAAACAACGTTTTAGTCAACAATTGTTAGATATTCCCAATGAGCGTAGCAGCCATAGTCAACCCACACCTAGGGGAGGTGGACTCGGTTTTGTCGTTGCTTTTGCTCTGACCAGCAGCCTCAGTTATTTTCTCCTTTCTCCTTCCCTACCTCTCATTCCCCTGTGGTTATCCCTGACTCCTTTAATTATTATCGGCCTTCTCGATGATCGTCGCGGTATTCCCTCTAGTATTCGCTATTTGGTGCAGTTATCCTCCGCTAGTATTGCGGTCACTTTTTTCGGTGCTTTTCCCCAATCTTGGCTATTAGATTTAGGTTTTGGCGGCAAAATTTTAGCTATTATTCTCACAATTATCGGACTGACTGCGATCATTAATTTTTATAATTTTATGGATGGTCTTGATGGTTTGGTGGCTGGCTGTACGGTGCTACAATTAGGTTTTCTCGCTCTCTATTTTCAGCAACCAATTTTATGGCTTTTAGTGGCAGCTTTAGTCGGTTTTCTCTTTTGGAATTGGTCGCCGGCGAAAATTTTTATGGGCGATGTGGGTAGCACCAGTCTAGGGGCAATTGTCCCTATGGTTTTACTTAATAACCAGGGCGATCAAAGTCAAGCTTGGTCAGCTTTAACTATCACTTTACCTCTGATTGGTGATGCTATTTATACCCTTATTTGTCGATTATTCAGAAAGGAAAATATCTTCCAAGCTCACCGCAGTCACCTTTATCAAAGATTACAAAAATCTGGCTTGTCTCATCCACAAGTAGCGATTATTTATATGGGGGTAACTCTCTTGATTGCTATTAGTATTAACTACTTAGGAAACCTAGGAGCATGGCTGAGTTTACCTCTGATTCTAGGATTAATTGTTCTCGGAGAAATTTATCTGAACAAGAGAGTTAGCGAGCAGAATTTAGCGGTGACAAGAAAAGAATAAATTTTTTATTGCTATGGTTCCTAGAGTTAAATCAAGAGAATGTTATACTAAATCCTCTTGAAAGATTATAGGAAACGGGGGGTAAGGAGCATAAGTAATCACTCAAATAGTTATTGGCTAAAGTCTTTTATTTTACTCAAAAACTGATGGTTTTAATCTGGCAAAAACAGAGCTATTCATCTATTATCCCTCCTAACCAAGAGAAAAGAAAAAATTAATACTTATCGGCCAGGGTTAGCTGATATGATTAGGGAGATGACTATCATTCCAAAGTCAATGAGCGCAAGAACATTATTCGATAAAGTCTGGGACGCACACACGGTTAAGATTCTTCCCAGTGGACAGACACAATTATTTATCGGACTGCATCTAGTGCATGAAGTCACCAGTCCGCAAGCTTTTTCGATGCTAAGAGAAAGGGGTTTAAAAGTATTATTTCCCAGACGGACTATTGCCACCGTCGATCACATCGTCCCCACCGAAAATCAGGCGCGTCCTTTCCTTGACGATTTGGCCGAGGAAATGATCCGGGCGATCGAAACTAATGTTCAAACCAATCATATTCCTTTCTACGGCATCGGTTCCGGCAATCAGGGCATAGTTCATGTGATCGCTCCCGAACAAGGCCTAACTCAACCCGGGATGACGATCGCCTGTGGTGACTCCCACACCTCCACCCACGGTGCTTTTGGTGCGATCGCTTTTGGCATCGGCACTTCCCAAGTGCGCGATGTTCTTGCTACCCAAACCCTATCCCTATCGAAATTAAAAGTGCGTCGAGTGGAGGTAAACGGCGATTTAAATCCCGGGGTCTATGCTAAAGATGTAATTCTTCATATTATCCGTCAATTAGGCGTCAAAGGCGGTGTTGGTTATGCCTACGAGTACGCTGGTAGTACAATTGAACGGATGTCCATGGAAGAAAGGATGACGATTTGTAACATGGCGATCGAAGGTGGGGCCCGATGTGGTTATATCAACCCCGATCAAATCACCTACGATTACCTCAAAGGTCGTGATTTTGCGCCCAAAGACTGGGAAAGTGCGGTTAATTGGTGGGAAAGCATTAAAAGCGATGCCGATGCGGTTTATGACGATGTGGTGGTCTTCGATGCCGGTGAAATCGAACCCACAGTTACTTGGGGGATTACTCCGGGCCAAGGAATCGGGGTTAACGAAGTCATTCCCACTCCCGAAAGTTTACCGGCAAGTGAAAGAGCGATCGCAGAGGAAGCCTATCAATACATGAAACTCACCCCCGGCACCCCGATTAAAGGCACAAAAATCGATGTCTGCTTCGTCGGTAGCTGTACTAACGGCCGGATCAGTGATCTGCGCGAAGCGGCCAAATTTGCCCAAGGTCATCGTGTTGCCCCCCATGTGAAAGCTTTTATCGTCCCCGGTTCCGAAAGAGTCAAAAAACAGGCGGAAGCGGAAGGATTAGACCAAATTTTCCTAGCATCGGGCTTTGAATGGCGCGAGGCTGGCTGTTCCATGTGTTTAGCCATGAATCCCGATAAATTGCAGGGAGATCAGATCAGCGCTTCCTCCTCCAATCGTAACTTTAAAGGTCGTCAAGGTTCCGCTTCCGGGCGTACTTTGTTGATGAGTCCGGCGATGGTGGTAGCGGCAGCGATTAAAGGGGAAGTCACCGATCCCAGGGAGTTGTTAAATTAAATAGGGTTTGCAGCAAAAAGTTTGTTGCTGGAGTCAGGAGATAGGGTGATAGGGTTTTGGGGTGATAGGGTTTTGGGGTGATAGGGTGATGAGACAGCTTCCCCACTTCCCCACTTCCCCACTTCATAATTCATACTTTGTGCTTTTTGTCAAAAAAACTTTTTTTTTGCAATAAAACTACATAAAAAAAAGATCATCGTTGTGGGTGAAATTGACTGATTTACCCGTTTTAATTAGGATCACCTTCTAGGTGTGGCAAGGGTTTCAACCATTGCTGCCCAAAAAAGCACAGAATAACCCATTATGAAATTCTATCAAATCGCTGTTACCATGATAACGTCGTTGTTAAATAAAAATATTTCTCAATTAATTCTTAAGAATTTATAAATATTGCGGAATGTTAATTTAAATATTCTCAAGTTTTTGCAGTAAATCAATAATTTTTACTTATCTTTGTCCAACATTGGGTTAGAAGTCAGGAGTCAGGAGATAGAGTGATAGGGTTTTGGGGTGATAGGGTGATAGGGATTTAGGGGTTTAGGGAAATTTCAGCCAAATGCTTCACTTCCCCACTTCCCCACTTCCCCACTCCCCCACCTCCCACTTCCCACACCCCACTTCCCTACTTCTCACTCTATTTTAATTTGACTGCCATAATTGCCAAGCTTTAACGAGATTTCCCCCCATCAAGGCAGCCACTGCATTTAAAGTCTTAATTTCCTCACTATCGGGATTTAATTGTCTAGCTTGATCTAAGACTTTTTGGGCCGCTTGCGGTTGCCAATCGTAGAGATAAATAAAACCTTGATAAGCATAATGATAGGGATTATAGGGGTCAATTTTAATCATTTCCTCCGTGGCTTTTATTGCCCCTGCCACATCCTGTTGTAGTACCTTAGAAATTGCTAATCCGTAGGCTAAAGATAATTTATCGGGGGGATTTTGTTGCTGTAAACGATAGGAAAAAGCTTTGTCTGCTTGCAGCACATAATCCTGAATCGAATCGTATTGATTGATACGATTAGTTAACTCAAAAATTGGTTCAACACCTGTTAATCCTTGACCAATATTAGCAGACTTTAAGCGCAATTGGGTGACTAAATCTAATTGGGGCGTTGCTAACTTGGCAACTTGAGGATCGATGGTAATTTCAGCATTAGTTTTAATCGGATAGGTTTCGCCAGTTTCCCGATTGAGATAGACAGCAGATAAGCGATAAACTCCGGGGGTTGCTGCCGACTGCATGGCAGTTTTTTCAGTGACTTCAAAACTATTTTGTTGCTCTTCTGGAGTTAATTTTTTTGCCATTAATCCCCCCATAGCAATACCATGATCGTGCATCCAATAATCCTTACCGTCCACTTCTTGCCAAGTTAAAATTACTATCCCTGACTTTAATTGTTGCCAGTCTCCAGCCCATTTGTAAACCACAGGAATTGGTTGATTAGGAGATGCTTTTTCAGCAATGGCAATCTCTCTTAATTCCACCTGTTTTGGCGCATTTTCAAGGGTTTTAACCGTGACGGAAGGATATATTTTTCGGTGTAGGGACAGGGTACTATCATCCGGTAACTGCCAAGTTTTCTCTACTTGGAAATCTGAACCAGTGGCGACTCGATTAACAATTTTTTTCTGGACATCGGGGACGGAACCCTGTTCACCAGTTTTAGTTAAAAACCAATCTAAAGAATTGACATCCTTTTCGATATCTTCTTCCCTAACTCCCACCTGTCTCCCAGCAACCTGGAAATTATGTTTACCACCGTAGAAAGAGAAGGTATGTTGATTTAATTCGGGGGTGGAAGGTAAAACCCCTAGGGTGCTGCGAAGATAGGGAGAATCGGCTAGAATCTCTTTAACTACTTCTTCGTGCTGCCAACCAGTTTTTAAATAGGGATGGTGTTGTAATTCGGGACTGAAAACATTAGTAATTACATCTCCCCCCAAGGGGAATAAATTTAAGCTGGTGAGGATAGCGGCAATAGTTATCGTTCCCCAACGGATACCAGATCCAAAACGACCGCGCCAAGATAATAAACCAACGGATAAAATTAAGGATAAAGTCGGTAAAAGCGGCAAAATATAACGAGCATCTTTATTGATATTGAGGGATGATAATAGGTATCCCCCCAGCAGAAAAACTCCTAACCAAATCCACACAGGACGATTAACCTTATCTTCGGTTTTTATATGGCGTAAGGAGATTAATAATCCCACCACGGGAACTAATAATAATACCCAGGAAAGAAAATAGGGTAAAACTTGCGCGTAAAATGTCCAGGCATCTGGACTGGTAAGAGGCGGATCTCCCTCCAAAATCGCCGAATCTACCGTGGCACGTTTGCCCGCGGTTAACATTAATAACCAATTCGTCCGATACCAGGGAAACATTAACAATGCTGCCGTCAAAAAACTGAGCATTAATTGCGCTAGATTACCCCAACGTTTTCGCCAAAGATTTTCGCCCAATACCCACAAAATCGGCAAAAAGAGGAAAAATAGGGCGGTTTGTTTGACTAACATCCCTAAACCGAAAGAAATCCCGAAAGCGATCGCTTTTAGCCAGCCACTACCACTAAATCGCCACCATGTCAAGCAGAAGTAAGAAAACGTTACAATTGCCGCTAAGGGAAAATCTAAGAGATATTCGAGGCGATAATAGTATAAACCGGGGAGAAATTGACAGATTAAGACCGCCCAGAGTGCTACAGTCCCATTAAAGAGGATAATTCCCAATCCGTACACAGAAAAGAGCAGTAGGGCGCTATAGATAGCCATTACCCACATACCCGCTTCAACGCTAATACCAAAGAGATTAAAGAAGGGAATCGTTAAAAGATAGGTTAAAGGGGGAATTTTTGGCGACATTAGCCATAAACCGCGCCACCAATCCCCATCAAACCAGCGCGGATTTTGGAAAGCTTGGGTATAGATAATCCCACCGTTGAGATAATCGGCCTGATCCCAAGCAGGAATAGTATGATCGAGACTAAACCAGAATCTATCGACTAATACCCCCAATATCCAAATAATAGTGACAATAATTAATTCCTGTCTCCTATCTAGCGATCGCTTCAAAATGACTCTCCCTCGGACAACTCTCAATTATTCTGCCACGCTCTCAAGCGACCCTGAAAAAATCGCCAGCGAGAAACACCAGATCGATCGGGTAAAATAAAGATTTAGTGAAAAATTGTAACAGGAACTTGACAAATGCGAGTGGTGATCGTTGGTGCGGGATTAGCGGGAATGGCAACAGCTATCGATCTGGTCGATGCGGGCTGTACAGTAGAAATATTAGAATCTCGTCCCTTTGTCGGGGGAAAAGTCGGTAGTTGGGTAGATGCAGACGGTAATCACATCGAGATGGGCTTGCACGTCTTTTTTGGTTGTTACTACAATCTTTTTGAGTTAATGAAAAAAGTGGGCGCTTTTCAATCCCTACTACTCAAAGAACACACCCACACTTTTATCAACGAAGGAGGAAAAATCGGCGAATTAGACTTTCGTTTCGCCGCGGGTGCGCCTTTTAACGGTTTAAAAGCCTTTTTTACCTCCTCTCAACTCTCGGCAGCCGATAAAATCTTTAATTCTCTGGCCTTAGGTACCAGTCCCATCGTCCGCGGTCTGATAGACTTTCAAGGAGCGATGAAAACGATTCGGGAGCTGGACTCGATTAGTTTTGCCGATTGGTTTCGTAGCCATGGCGGTAATGAAGGCAGTTTAAAAAAAATGTGGAATCCGATCGCCTATGCCTTAGGATTTATCGATACGGAAAATATCTCGGCCCGTTGTATGCTGACGATTTTCCAATTTTTCGCCGCTAAAACCGAAGCTTCCGTCCTGCGGATGTTGGAAGGTTCCCCCCACGAATACCTGCATAAACCGATTATTAACTATCTGGAGGCACGGGGTGCCAAAATCTCCACCCGTCGTCAAGTGCGGGAAATTCTCTATTCTGGAGAGGGCGAAAATCTGCAAGTTAATGGCATGATCGTCGCTAACGGAGAAACCACAGAAACTATCACCGCAGATGCCTACGTTTGCGCTGGTGATGTCCCTGGTATTCAGCGTCTTATTCCCCAAGATTGGCGAAAAATGCCGATTTTTGACAATATTTTCCGACTAGAAGCAGTTCCCGTCGCTACGGTACAATTGCGTTTTGACGGTTGGGTGACGGAGTTAAATGATGCCGAAAAACGCCGACAACTGCAAAAAGCGGTGGGAATTGACAATCTTTTGTACACCCACCAAGCGGATTTTTCCTGTTTTGCAGATCTTGCTCTCACCAGTCCTAGGGATTATTATCGCCCCGGAGAAGGTTCTTTATTACAGTTGGTTTTAACCCCCGGGGATCCTTTTATTAAAGCTAAAAATGAAGATATTGCCCAGCACGTTTTAGCGCAGGTCCATAAGTTATTTCCCTCCTCGCGGGAGTTAAAGATGACTTGGTTTAGCGTGGTGAAATTGGCCCAGAGTCTCTATCGGGAAGCACCGGGGATGGATGTCTATCGTCCCTCGCAAGCGACTCCTATCGCTAACTTTTTCCTTGCTGGTAGTTATACCCAACAGGATTACATTGATAGCATGGAAGGAGCCACTTTATCCGGTAAACAGGCAGCCAAAGCGATCCTACAACAGGCCGAGCGCCGGAAATCTTTAGCCACGGTTTGAGCAAACAGCCGGCAATCTCGTCCCTTAAGAAGGGATTGCCTCTAGATTTGTTTTCAGTGGCAAAAGATAACCGCTATAGCTAACTTGGCAAGTCAGCCCCTCAGGCCAAGCTATACAAAAAAGACCGATCAAGCTAGACTCGTAAAAAGATAACTCCATCTAGAAGACTTACCCTAGAGTGGAAAGAACGTCGGAAAAATCTCGTCAGAAATAGGAGTCAATCGAGTTTATGCCAGAGCTTGCTGTACCATTAGAGCTTGATTTCACCAGCGAAACCTATAAATCAGCCTATAGTCGCATTAATGCCATCGTTATTGAAGGCGAATACGAGGCCAATAGTAATTATATTCAATTAGCAGACATCCTCACCGATAAAAAAGAAGAATTACACCGTCTGGCAAAAATGGAAAACCGTCACATGAAAGGTTTTCAAGCTTGCGGCCGAAATTTGCAAATCACCCCTGATATGGATTATGCCAAAGAATTCTTTTCCTCTCTGCACAATAACTTCCAAATTGCCTACGCAGAAGGTAAAGTTGTCACCTGTTTATTAATCCAATCTTTGATTATCGAAGCTTTCGCGATCGCTGCCTATAATATTTATATTCCTGTTGCTGATCCTTTTGCCCGTAAAATTACTGAAGGCGTAGTTAAAGACGAATATTTACACCTCAATTTTGGCGAAGAATGGCTAAAAGCGAACTTTGAAACCGCTAAAGAGGAATTAGAAGCGGCAAATCGCGCTAATCTACCCATTGTCTGGAGAATGCTCAATCAAGTCGAGGATGATGCTCGCGTCCTCGCTATGGAAAAAGAGGCCCTCGTGGAAGACTTTATGATTAGCTACGGGGAAGCGTTAAGCAATATCGGTTTCAGCACCCGTGATATCATGCGGATGTCTGCCTACGGATTAACTGCTGTCTAAAGCTTGAGCATCGAGATTTCTTTTTTCCCCTACTGCCGCTCAGCACAGAGCGGCGCTTTTGTGTATTATATTTAAGAGTCTTAACGATTTCTTAGCAATATCCTAATTTTTATCTAGTGCCATCTAGTCTAACGAAAGAACAATCAATGTTTGGTCTTATAGGTCATCTTACCAGTTTAGAACACGCCCAATCGGTCGCCGACGATCTAGGTTATCCTGAATATGCTAACCAAGGATTAGATTTTTGGTGCGCTGCCCCCCCGCAAATTGTCGATGATTTTCATGTCACCAGCATCACGGGACAAACCATCACGGGTAAATACATCGAATCCTGTTTTTTACCGGAGATGTTGTCGCATCGTTGGGTAAAGTCTGCTATTCGTAAGGTGCTAAATGCCATGGCACTCGCTCAAAAAAGTGATATCAATATCACCGCACTCGGCGGTTTTTCTTCAATTATTTTCGAGGAGTTTAATCTCAAAGATAATCGACAGGTGCGGAATATCGAGCTAGATTTTGGCCGTTTTACCACCGGTAACACCCACACCGCTTACGTCATCTGCACTCAGGTGGAAACCCTCGCTGAAAAAATGGGCATCGATTTAGCTCAATCTACCGTCGTGGTTTGTGGGGCCACCGGAGATATCGGCAGCGCTGTTTGTCGTTGGTTAAATGAAAAAACCGATACAAAAGAACTAATCTATGTGGCACGCAATCAAGATCGTTTACAATCTCTGCAAGAGGAGTTAGGTCGCGGTAAAATTCTACCCCTAGAGGAGGCTTTACCCCTAGCTGATATCATTGTTTGGGTGGCTAGTATGCCTAAAGGGGTAGAAATTGATCCAGATAAACTCAAGCGCCCCTGCATTATTATTGATGGTGGTTATCCGAAAAATTTAGGCATGGTGTTAAATGCCCCCGATATTTCGGTGATTAAGGGCGGCATTGTCGAGCATTCCCTCGATATTGACTGGAAAATTATGAAAATCGTTAATATGGATATTCCCTCTCGTCAAATGTTTGCCTGTTTTGCTGAGGCGATTTTATTGGAGTTGGAGGGTTGGCAAACTAATTTTTCCTGGGGACGCAATCAAATTACTGTCCCTAAAATGGAACAAATCGGCGCAGCTTCCCGTAAACACGGTTTTCAACCTTTGTTATTTTAATTCATGCCCCCAATCCCCCCCCCACCGACCACGGAATTAGAAGTTTTAGGCGACAAATAATTAGAAGTGAGGGCTTGACTTTGCCGGCGGCTTGGGTTATGATTGTTTCATAATGGGATGTTTGTGTTTATCTTTAAGTGCTTAGATTAAGATTATGAATAAACTCTTTTAAAAATATTATCCCAAAATCTGCCCACAAAAGCAAGCAAAATTTTGCCATCAATTGTTAAATTTTGTTAAGAAAAATCCCAATAGTGACAAGGAAGAGAACTCCCTTAACAGATCAGTCCGATCTCTTTGATAGTTTCTCAGGGCTTTTGGGGGAATTATAGAGATGTGGGACTGATTTTTAGCTTTCTAGCAAAGACGACAAAACCACTAAACTCTATGAAAACTTGGTTAGAAGATCGCGGTATTTTACCCGCTTACGGTGGGGGGGTAATCATTGGCATTACCCTCTGTTTTTTCGGAGCTGCGACCAATACCATGGCGGGATGGTTGTATGCTATCTCTGGCACGACGATCGCTGTTTTAATTTTATCGATAATTTTACCCCGTCGTTCCCTTCTTCCTCTGAAAGTGCGTCGTCTTGCCATTGTACCCGTGAGTGCAGGAGACGATCTTAGTATTAGCCTAGAGATAGAAAATACTAGCAATCAGCCGATAAATCTGTTAGAAGTGACAGATATCCTGCCTATAGTTCTCGATCAGCCAAAAATAACCCCAATAGAAGTGATTGCCTCCAAAAGTTGCCATCGTTGGACTTATTATTTACCCACCAGTAAACGAGGTATTTATCACTGGCAAGAAGTACAATTAAGAACAGCGGCCCCTCTCGGTTTATTTTGGTGTCGTCGTTGTCAGCAAGCAGCGGCTAAAGCTTTAGTTTATCCCCAAGTTTTACCCTTGCAACAATGTCCCCTGATCGATTCCCTCGGTCAAGAGATGGAACAAAAATTAGAAAATAATCGCTATTATCAAAGGGCTAGTCAAGGACTTACCCGTAACTTGAGACAATATCGCCAGGGTGATTCTACCCGTTTAATTCACTGGAAAACTAGCGCCCGTTTGGGAGAATTGCAAATTCGGGAATTAGAAGTGTTAACGGGGGGACAGGAAGTGATTATCTGTCTCGATACCCTCTGTGATTGGCAAGAAGACAGTTTTGAACGGGCGATTATTGCCGCTGCTTCCCTCTATTTTTATGCCCATCGTCGGCAACTAAATGTGAAACTCTGGACCGGTGAAACGGGGTTAATTCAGGGGGAAAGGGTCATTTTAGAAACTTTAGCGGCTATAGAGGCAAAAGCTAGTCAAAAAAATGCCAATCTGCCTAATTTACCGCTAATTTGGTTGACAAGTAACTTCAATTCCATCGAACCACTCACCCCCGGGAGCCGTTGGTTATTTTTCCTCGCTGCCGATTCTAGGGAGAGTCCTTCACCCTTAATCCGACAGTTTAGCGGATTGGCGATCGAACCAGAAATTTCTCTACAACAACAATTGCAAAAACCCCCTCGTTGAGGAAATTTCCGTTCACAGTCTAGATTGAGAGGAAATTCTCCCGAAAAAAATGCCCGTATCCCGGAAAAAGATGTTATGATAGAAAAGACTCGGACTCATGCGATCGCAACGCCTTAACCTTGTCAGGACCGGAAGGTAGCAGCAATACGGGATGCTTGTGACTGGCGTGATCTCCGGGTCTTTTTGTTGCCTGTGACGGTCGCTGTTGTGAACGCTTTCAAAACTTTTCGATCGCTTACTGCCGAGACTCGTCGTCAACTACTGATCCTCTTCGTCACGGCGCTGTTTTTCTGGATAAGTATCACCACTCTCGTCCCCACTCTCCCCACCTATATTAAATTACTAGGCGGTAGCAAACAAGATATCGGTTTTGTCATGGGGGCCTTTGCCATCGGTTTAATTTTATCGCGCAGTTGGTTAGGCAATCTAGTCGATCGCCGCAGTCGCAAATTAGTGGTTTTATTTGGAACTATTGTCGCCGCTACCGCACCCCTCGGTTATCTATTTTTTCGCGATCTTTCCTCTTTATTCGCCGTCCGCGCCTACCATGGCCTCAGTATCGCTGCTTTTACCACTGGTTACAGTACCCTAGTGGTGGATTTTTCCCCCGTTCGTCAACGGGGGGAGATAATTGGTTATATGAGCTTAACTGCACCCCTAGGCATGGGAATCGGTCCGGCTTTAGGCAGTTATCTCTACGAATCGATCGGTTATGACGGTTTATTTCTAGTTTCTGCCACTTCAGGAGCGATCGCCTTTCTCTTGGGTTTCTCCATTCAAGAACCAGACTTCAAGAAAAAATTAGCCCAAATGAAGGCAGAAAATCAGACAATCGAGCGCAGTTTTTGGGCATTATGTCAAGAGCGAGCTTTTTTAGTCCCTACCTTAGTTTTTCTATTGGTCGGTACTTTATTCGGCGGTTTAGTCGCTTTTTTACCCCTGTTTCTCCTCGAAAATCAGATCCCTTTCAGTGCCGGTCTATTCTACAGTTATGCGGCACTATCGGGCGTAATCGGACGGATTTTGTCGGGAGGAGCCAGTGATCGCTATGGACGGGGTTTATTCATCACTATTAGCGTTTTTTGCTATGGTTTATCCATGTTGGTTCTATCCTCTGCCCGATCTCCTTCCGATTTAATTTTAGCCGCTATCCTCGAAGGTACGGGAGGGGGGATTTTATTCCCTATGTTACTGGCTTTAATCTCCGATCGCTCTGGGCCCCAAGAACGCGGCCGGGCCTATTCTATCTGCATCGGCGGTTTTGATGTGGGAACAGCCTTAGCCGGTCCAATTCTGGGGGTTTTAGCAATTTCCTACGAAACTATGTTTAGTTTATCGTCAGGATTAGCTGTTATTGCTCTCTTTCTCTTTTTTACTCTCTCTAACCCCACTATATTTCATTCTTTTCTCTTCGCTTTCGGTTTAGAAAAAGATCGTTATGCTCTGCGCGGACAATTACAATAAAGCTTACTGAAAAAGTTTTTCCTAGGGCAGGGTTATTTAATAGGTTTGAGGTTGAAAATTATCGGGAATATCTAATTCAAATACTTGGTCATGAATCCGAGCCACATAAAGCCCTTCTTGCAGAATTTTTTCCCGTAATTCCGGGGATAAATCAACCGCCGCTAATATGCCATAGAGTTTTTTAT
>NZ_JADBVE010000276.1:0-11255 GCF_020245285.1 Microcystis sp. M31BS1 | reverse complement strand
TTAGCGGTAGCGTAACCCATGCGGGCGTTGGGTTTCATGCTTCAACCCAACCTACCTTCTATCCAACAAGGTTTTTAGATTTATTCAGCAGACCCTAAGTAGGGAGGCACAATTATTTGTAGGATGGGTTAGCGGTAGCGGGCGTTGGGTTTCATGCTTCAACCCAACCTACCTACCTTCTATTGATACGAAAATCATCTTCAAAATCCTAGAATTGCTTCTTTTTCCCATATTTGATAATTTTGCTAGATGTAACCAATTAAAGATAGAGGGGTGTATCTCACTTATGCAGAAATACCAACAATCAGCAATTATCAGTGACCCTTAAATTATTACAGATATATCAGCAGCTACCTGTAAGCATCCCACCGAAAAACTAATGCGCTCCGAGGTTTGGGGGCGGCACTTCGACACGCTCAGTGGCCGCGCCACGCACCCAACGGGGGGTTTGGGTAGGGTTGATTCATGAATCAACCCTACTATAGAGTTCTTGCATAATTAATTTTTGAGAGGGCAAAAATGAGATGCACCCAAGATAGAGTTAGTATCTCAACAAAATTTTTACCCTGATTTAACCTTTATTCACGAGCCAACAGGAGCTAAGTTTGCTGTGGATAGAGATTACTATTGATGAGGAGAGTGTTTAGTGAAGTTAACGCCACTTGTGCCACCGATTAAGTGTCAAGGAATTAAAACTAAATTGGTGAAAGATATTAAAAATATTGTGTCTGATCTTAGCTTTGGGCGTTGGATAGAACCCTTTTCTGGATCGGGGGTGGTGGCTTTTAATATTAATCCCAAAAAGGCTTTACTTGCGGACACAAATACTCATATTATCCAGTTTTATAATAATCTAAAAAATCAAGTTATTACCAGTAAAACTGTGAAGCTTTTTTTGCAAGAAAATGGTCAAGTTCTTAAGGAACAGGGAGAAAGTTATTATTATCAGGTACGAGAAAGATTTAATCAAGCTCCTAATTCTCTGGATTTTTTATTTCTCAATCGCTCCTGTTTTAATGGCGTGATGAGATTCAATCGTAAGGGACAGTTTAACGTACCTTACTGTCATAAATCAGAGCGATTTTCTCAAGCATATATTACCAAAATAGTCAATCAAGTTATTGCCCTAGAAAATATTCTTATTAAAACTGATTATAATTTTCAAGTTGCTGACTTTCGAGAGACTTTATCTGATTGGCAAAAAACAGACTTGATCTATCTCGATCCTCCTTATTTAGGGAGACACACCGATTATTTTAACTCTTGGTCTGAAGAGGATGAAGATTGTTTGGTGACTATTTTAAAGGATATTTCTTGTCGGTTTATTTTGTCCACTTGGCACAGTAATCAGTTTAGAAGCAATCCTTTAATTAAAAAAAATTGGAGTGCTGATCAGTTTTATATCTATACTAAACAGCATTTTTATCATGTGGGTTCCACAGAAAAATTACGTCATCCGATCACCGAAGCACTCATTACTAACTTTAACATTCCCTTCTTGCCAGAGCGAGGAACTGATTTGCAACAACTGTCATTATTGCCATCGACAGCAGAAAATGAGGGAGTGAGAACAGTCTAGAAGATGCCTAGTTGCTAATTCTCACTCCTTACTATTTATCCTTGGCTTTGGCGTAGATGGTCATTAATTTGGCGTTTACGCTTTTCTTCGGGGGCAGTGCTAGTAATTTCGCCAAAATCTTGACTACTCATGGAAAGATGGGACATCATCTTTCTTTTGCGCTCTTTAGCAGTTAATTCCGGTGAAGGAGTTACTGGAGGCGGCGCTGCCACGGGTTCCGCTGCCACCGGAGGAGTTTCCACAATTGGCAGCGGTTTTTTGGGAATATAGTCAGCACCAGTGGTACTTCTGGAGAGATGATCGAGAATGCGCCGTTTGCGATCGTCAGTAGCCATAAAAATCTTTGCCAATCTAGTTTAAAGTTTTGTAACTATCACCTATTGTCAAACATCCCTATCCCCTTGAGAAGTCAAGGGAGACTTTATCTTGAGGGATTGAAGACATATAAAACCTGCGATCGCATCTATCTGGTCGTGGAAGTGGAGGTCTTCTCGCCCAAGGTGATAAGATAAAAAACTAAGTCTTTGAAAATATGACAAAGGATTTATCTATCATGACACCCTCTTTAGCTAACTTTCTCTGGAGCCTTGTTTTAGGTGCGGCTATCGTCCTGATCCCTGCCACTATCGGCTTGATTTTCATCAGTCAATACGACAAGATCAAACGGACTTAATTTAAAATCCTAAAATGCCTAGACCGATTCCGTCTGGGCATTTTAGCTAATTTTGGAACTGGCAAGAGCGATCGCACCGACTACCCGATATCCCTCTGTGCGTAAAACCTGCACGGCTTCCTCGATCGTGGTTCCTGTAGTATAAATATCGTCAATTAAGAGAATCGGTACTGATTTCGGTAAATTTTTCCCCAGTTGAAAAGCCGCTTGCATCGTCTTTTTTCTTTCCTCGGCTGCCAGACTAAATAAAGCTGCCGTGTTCTTAATCCGAATTAATCCGCGACTAGCCAGAGGATAACCGGTTAAACGGCAAAAACCCTCGCCAATGACTTCTGCTTGATTAAAACCCCTTTCCTTTAACCTTTCTGGGTGGAGAGGGATAGGAATCACCGTCAAACGTTTATCGGTGAGGGGAGGACGAAGGAGCCAAGTTTCCCCCATGCAACTGCCTAGCAAAGAGCCGAGAGCGGGATGGCGATCATATTTCATTTTAGCGATCACCTGTTTTAATTTACCTTCATAGCGTCCCCAGATAAACAGGGGAATAGAACCGTGCCAGAGAAAAAGCGGGTTATTCTGACGATAGGCCTGTAATTGTCGCCCACAATCACGGCAAAGCTCTTGATCGCTCTGCCGTTGACAAAGAGGACAGGGAGACTTAAGAAATAAAGCGAGAAAAGGTTCGAGCATGGGAAGCGAAAGTTTTAGCTAGATCCTGATTTCCATCGTCAAAAACGGTCAAATAATGGGGATTACTCCGCTCGATCGAAAGACTGATTCCTTGCGCTCCTTCGGACTCTAGATCTTGGAGATAACCCCCCTGATGCTGTTGTGCTTCCTCAAAAGAGGCAAAGGGACCAAAATAGTAGGTACAGTGGGGATAAAGGGAGGTAATTTTCAGCCACCAAGGCGTATTATCGTCAGAAATTTTATTTGTCTGCAAGAAAGATAAAATCATGTTCTGGTATTGATAGGGTACAGGGATTGCAGGAATTAAGGATAGGTTTGAGGAACTTTGCCCCCATAATTCCGATTTGCTGGCCAAAAAATCGAGCTTTTGGCCAAAGAGAGTCTTTTTATCGTATTAGATTAACAAGGGGATCGGTCGCAAAATCAAAAGAGATTCTAAAAATTCCCCTCAGCCAAGGGGAAGCGGATCGAGATAGGATAGTAAGGAGTTTTTTTGTAGAAAGCTAAGGGGATCAGATAACTATGAGCCAGATCACGGACACGGATAAGAGTCTTGAGGCGATGAAGAATTTTGCCGAACAGTACGCTAGACGTACAAATACTTACTTCTGTAGCGATCTCTCGGTGACAGCGGTGGTAATTGAGGGGTTAGCGCGTCATAAGGACGAATTAGGCTCTCCTTTATGTCCCTGTCGTCACTACGAAGACAAAGAAGCGGAGGTAAAAAATACTTTCTGGAATTGTCCCTGTGTGCCGATGCGGGAACGGAAAGAATGTCACTGTATGCTATTTATTACCCCCGATAACGAGTTTGCTGGGGAAGAACAGACAATTTCCCTCGACTATATCCAAGAAGTCCGCGAATCGATGAAGGGGCATTAGTTTAGGGTAATGACAGCCAGCGCTTTTGGCCAAGGAATCGACGAATTTAATCGCCAGCAATTCTATGCTTGTCATGATACCCTAGAGGCTTTGTGGATGGAGTCCGCAGAGCCTGAAAAAACCTTTTATCAAGGCATTTTGCAGATTGCTGTCGCTTGTTACCATCTGGAAAATAATAACTGGCGCGGAGCGGTAATTCTTTTGGGAGAAGGGGTTAGACGTTTACAACACTATCAACCCGATTACGAGGGGATCAACGTGACGCATTTGGTGGGGGAGAGTTTGGATCTATTAAACTTTTTACA
Organism: Microcystis sp. M31BS1; assembly: GCF_020245285.1. Taxonomy (NCBI): domain Bacteria; kingdom Bacillati; phylum Cyanobacteriota; class Cyanophyceae; order Chroococcales; family Microcystaceae; genus Microcystis; species Microcystis sp. M31BS1. The sequence continues at coordinate 7,126 of NZ_JADBVE010000276.1, read as the reverse complement.
GAATCTCGATCCCCAAGCTTTACCAGCAGTGCTAGAAGCGATGAAAAGCCATCAGGAACATCCTCATGCCCACCTCGATCGATCTATCTGTTCTCTGCCGAAAATCCTCAAAAGTCATCCCGTTCTCTAAAAAGCTAGATTAGTGAGTCAATACAATTACGTCTATAGGTGACATTTCTATGAGAGCAAGATCCGCAAAAATCAGAGGATGGCTAGTTGCCCTCGTTTCTACTAGCTTAGTCATGGGATTGGGCAATTCTCCCCTAGTCAAAGCACAGCAGAATATCGTACCAGGTAATGCCATGACAGTGCGATCGGATATTCAAGAGGCAAACTCAAAAACGGGCGTAATTACTGCGAGGGGTAACGTACAAGTGTTCTACCCCGCCCGCAAAATGCAGGCCACTTCTGCCCAAGCTCAGTATTTTAGCCGCGAACGTCGTTTAGTGATGACGGGTAATGTTTATGTTTTGCAGGAAGGCAACAGTATCCGCGCTGAAACGATGACTTATCTTGTCGATGAGGGCAGATTTATCGCTACTCCCCAAACCAGTCAGCAGGTGGAGTCAATTTATTTAGTCAAAGATAACGAAACTTCTCCCCAACCGGCAGCCTCCCCGACACCCGCACCCATACCTTCCCCTTCCCTCCCCGCTGCCCCAATTATTAACCCGCAGTGATAGTCAGGAGTCAGGAGACTCCGAGACAGGAGGCAAAAGACAAAAGGCAGTATTCTCCCCACACCCCACACCCCACACCCCACACCCCACACCCTACACCCCACATCCCACACCCCACACCCCAACACTGGATAAAGATGACTTTAGTATTAGAAAATATCCATAAATCCTACGGTAAAAGGCTCGTGGTTAACCGGGTGAGTATTACTGTTGCCCCGGGGGAAATTGTCGGGTTATTAGGACCAAATGGTGCGGGGAAAACCACAACTTTTTATATCGCCACGGGATTAATTAAACCGAATCTAGGACGCGTTTGGCTCGATCAAAAAGAAATTACTAAATTACCCCTTAATCAGAGGGCGCGTCTGGGGATTGGCTATCTGACGCAGCAGGCCAGTATTTTTCGTTATTTAACTGTATCAGAAAATATTCAGTTAGCCCTAGAACAGTCGGGGGTTCCCTTTTCCCAACGGACAAATCGTCTCTATGATTTATTAAAAGAATTTCGCCTCGATAAGATTGTTGGCACTAAAGGCGCTTACGTTTCTGGAGGAGAAAGAAGAAGGACGGAATTAGCTCGCGCTTTAGCGGTGGGAGTCAACGGACCAAGATTTTTGTTATTAGATGAACCCTTCGCTGGGGTGGATCCAATCGCTGTGTCTGAGATTCAAGCGATGATCGCTGGTTTAAGGGATCGTCAGATGGGAATTTTAATTACCGATCACAATGTGCGAGAAACTTTGGCTATCACTAATCGGGCTTATATTATGCGCGAAGGGCAGATTTTAGCGGCGGGAAGTGGCGAAGAACTGTATAATAATCCTCTGGTGCGTCAGTATTATTTGGGTGATAATTTTTTCAGATAATTGTTATTAATAAAAAATCGCTGCATTATATCATGAAAGTTAGCAATTGGCAAGGAAATTTAAGTAGAATACCCGGATTTACCATCTTAGACCGCTATATTTTTGTCGAGTTATTATTGCCCTTTCTATTTGGGATGGGTTTATTCACTTCTTTGGGAGTGGCGATCGGCACTTTATTTGATTTAGTGCGACGGATTACTGAGTCGGGTTTACCTTTTACTTTGGCCCTAAAAATTCTCCTATTAAAAATGCCAGAGTTTATCGTTTTAGCCTTTCCCATGTCGATACTTTTAGCAGCTTTAATGGCCTACAGTCGTTTAGCCAGTGATAGCGAATTAATTGCTTTTAAAAGTATTGGAATTAGTGTTTATCGCCTAATAATTCCCGCCATTGTGCTAAGTTTAATAGTGACGGGATTAACCTACGTTTTTAATGATTATGTGGCCCCGGCTGCCAGTTATGAAGCTAATGCTACCATGACGAAAGCTCTGCGACCAAATCGCAAGTCTTTTATTGAAGATAATATTATTTATCCTGAATACGGCAAAGTGCGGCCACCGGATGGAGGGGAAGCGCAAACGGTATTAAGAAGGTTATTTTATGCCGAAAGATTTAACGGTCAAGAAATGTTAGGGTTAACCATTCTCGATCGCACCCAGCCGGAAGTTAATCAAATTATTACCTCAGAATCAGCTTCTTGGAATATTGAAAAAAATATCTGGGATTTTTATAACGGCACAATTTATCTAATTGATCCTAATGGTTCCTATCGTAATATTGTTCGCTTTCAACATCAACAATTAGCCCTACCTCGTACCCCTTTAGATTTAGCTTTTCGAGGCCGAGATGGTTCAGAAATGACCCTAAGACAAGCGCGGGAATATCTAAAAATACTGGAATTAAGCGGCAATCCCACCAAAATTAGAAAACTACAGGTTCAAATCGAGCAGAAAATATCTTTACCCTTTGTTTGTTTGGTTTTTGGGATGATTGGGGCAGCCTTGGGATTACGTCCCCAAAATTCTAATAAAGCCACCAGTTTTGGTATTTGTATTGTCCTAATTTTCTCCTATTATCTCCTATCTTTTGTCACCAGTTCCTTAGGCATTGGCGGAGTTTTAACCCCCTTGATGGCCGCTTGGTTGCCCAATATTTTAGGATTAACTGCCGGGGGAATTTTGTTACTTCAATCAGCTAAGTAATCGAGGGTTAGCGGTGGGAATAAAAATTGATAATCATCAAATTTCTAGGGCTAATTTGTATAAACGACTGCGGGATAAATTAGTAACTTGTGCTAATTGTCTGCTGGCTTGCGATCGACTAACTCCCCGTTCTATAATTTGTTTTAATTCCCGTTTTAATTCCTCGTCAGATAATTGGATATTATCGGCCTGATCGTTGCCCATAACTACGATCGTAAATTCTCCTTTAGGAGTTTTATTATCCCGATATAAATTAATGGCCTCGGCGATAGTTCCTCGCCAAATTTCTTCGTAAAGCTTGGTTAATTCCCGACCTAAAACTATCTTTCTCGTGGGTCCAAAAGTTTCCCGTAAATCCTCCAAAGTCTTAATAAGTTTGTGAGGTGCTTCATAAAAAACCATCGTTCTCGTCTCGGTTTTTAAACCCTCTAAGCGCTCTTGTTTCAGCTTTTCCTTACCCGGAAGAAATCCTTCAAAACAGAATCTTTCTGTCGGTAATCCCGACACCGCTAAAGCAGTAATTACCGCCGTTACTCCGGGGATGGGAACCACTTCGATCTGAGCTTCTATACAAGCTTTAATTAACTCATAACCCGGGTCAGAAATCCCCGGCATTCCCGCATCAGTAACTAAAGCGATATCCTGACCTTGACTGAGAATATTTAATAACTCATCGAGACGGGAAAGGCGATTATGTTCATGGTAACTAATTTGAGGGGTCGGAATATCAAAATGCTGCAATAATTTGCCCGTGTGTCTGGTATCTTCGGCAGCAATTAGAGAGACTTTTTTGAGAGTTGCCAGGGATCGGAAAGTCAGATCGTCTAAATTACCGATCGGCGTTCCCACCACATATAATTTACCGAGATTATTCATAAATTGGCTAAAAATAGGCTATTTAGTCGTATTTTCAGTGATCAGTAAACGGTAAACAGTAGGCTGATAACCGATCACCGATCACTGATCAGACTGTCCACTAAAAACTCATAAGTAGGGAGGCACAATTATTTGTAGGATAGGTTAGCGGTAGCGTAACATGAGCGGGCGTTGGGTTTCATGCTTCAACCCAACCTACGTTCATCTTATATTTAATTCCACCCACCCACTTATCTGATCACTGATAACTGATAACTGATAACTGATAACTGACGACTGAAGACTGATCACTTTTCTCTGTTCAGGGATCACTCAAATAGGGTAAAGTAGGTCAAGGTATGCTCACCCCTGTTATTGAATTAATCTAGTCTAAGGAGAACGTCTTAGTAATGTTAACCCTAAAAATCGCCGTTTATATCGTTGTTTCCTTCTTTGTCTTACTTTTTATCTTTGGCTTCCTTTCTGGCGATCCTACCCGTAACCCCGGACGCAAAGACTTTGAGTAGAAGACAATTATCAAACTGGTTCTAGGGTAGAGACACAGGGAACAAGTTATCGGACTTTCCCTGTCTCCCTAGAAATAATGATCGTGGTAGTATCAATGAGGTTCGCTCGTCCTCTATTTCGATCGCCGACTCGTGCAGTCATGTCTTTTTTTTTCTTAGCTGTTGAACCACCTGCCCTGATTAATACTGTAGCTGAACCGGAAACGGAGGAGCGCCAAGTCTCTGAAAGTAGTCCCACGTCTCTAGTTCCCCTCCCTGTCACCCCAGCACCTCTAGAGGCAAAAAAGCCTTCAGCAGAGAGCGTTTCTATTCCCCTCACCGTCACTCCCCCCCCGGAAACCGTCGAGGTAAAACCCTTGGTTCCCGCTCAGGGTATTCCCTTAGAACCTTTACCTAGCAGTGCGGGTGATGCGGCAACTTTAGGAACACCCCTTTCTGTTCAGAATTCTCCACCCCCCGCAGCCGTTGGTGTCACCATTAATCCCGAAACCGAGATAGTTTCAGGATTAAATCAAAAAGCTCTCAACCATAAAAATGGCTCAACTCGGCTATTAGTGCGGAAAAAGGGCGAAAAAACCAGCCAAGAATACTGGATTTCCCTCAATAACAGCCTAGCTCAGACCGCTGCAGTTAATCCAGAAGAGGAAAAGCCTCTAGAATTAGTGGCTGATGAGCAGGAATTTGACCAAAATCGGCAGATTATCACCGCTAGAGGTAATGTCACCCTACGTTTTGCCCAAAGTGTACTAACAGCCGATCGCTTACAGATTAATCTTCCCGAAAAGTTAGCAGTAGCGGAGGGCCAGGTGATCCTAACCCGGGGAGATCAAATCCTGCGCGGCGATCGCTTTGAATATTATTTCGTCCAGGATAGCGGTGTGGTATTTAATGCTAATGGGGAGATTTTTCAACCCAGCACCGCTAGGGATTTACGGCAAACGCTGCCCACGGATGTGGGGGCCAGTAGTTCTTTTGGAACCCTAACCGATCGTTTGGCATTAAATCAACCCTTGCAGAGAATCACGACGGGAGAGGGTTTTCAATTTGTCGTCGGGGGACAGGATCCCAGTCGGCGCGATCGACAGAATATTAGTAGTCCGTCGGGGGGAACGATTAATCGTGTCCGTTTTCAGGCCGAGCGCTTGAATTTTGATGGTAAGGTGTGGAATGCCACTAATGTGCGTCTGACGAATGACCCTTTTTCCCCTCCTGAGTTGGAAGTTCGGGCCAATTCCGCCACTTTTCGCAGTACCGGCCCCTTTACCGATGAGTTGCGGATGAGTAATTCCCAGTTGGTTTTCGATCAACGGGTAGTGGCACCCACTTTTATTAATAGTCTTACCTTCGATCGCCGTCGTCGTCGTCCTTTTTTAATTGCTCCGGGCTATGATGGAGAGGATCGGGGCGGATTTTTCGTAGAAAGTCCCCTAACTTTAGTGGAGACACCGAAGACTCTTTTTGAGTTGACACCCCAATATTTAATTCAAAAAGTCCTCAATCCCGATGCTTTTCCCTCAGCTAACCCCGGAGGTGGTGAAGTTTCACCCCTTAGTCCGAAAGCTTTTGGTTTATTGGGCAATTTTGCCACTAATTTTGGTGAGCGCTCGTTTTTTCAGGCGACAGCTTCTTTTTCTAATTTAGATTTGGAACAGATCGAAAATATTGTTCGTTCTAAGATTCGCTTTCAACAGACGATCGGACAGTTGCAGGATCCCTATCTGCTCAATGTGGAGTACAATTATCGCGAGCGTCTCTTTAACGGTTCTTTGGGGTTTCAGACGGTTAATAGCAGTTTTGGGGCAATTTTGACCTCACCGGTGATTGTCGTCCCCAATACGGATATTAGACTCAGTTATCAAGCTTCTGTTCAGAATGTCAACGCACCCACCGATCGCAGTAATCTCTTAGCGGCCAATGCAACGGATAATGTGACTAATTTAAGCCGTTTTCAGGGTGCTGTCTCCCTCAATCGCAGTTTTTTACTCTGGTCTGCCCTTACTTTACCACCGACTCCCGACCAAGGCTTAAGATTTTCTCCTCTTCCCGTTCAACCCTATATTGCTATTGTCACTGGTGTCACTGGTGTCACCAGTTATTACACTAACGGAGAGACGCAAAATTCCGTCACGGGAACTGTGGGATTATTGGGACAGTTTGGGCGTTTTTCCCGCGATTTTTTCGACTATACCGGGTTTAATATCAGTTTTAGTCAGGGTTTAGTTAACGGACAATCACCCTTTTTCTTCGATCGCTTTGTTGATCAACAAACAATGTCCTATGGTATAACTCAACAGGTATATGGTCCGATTCGTGTGGGTTTCCAGAGCATTTACAGTATCGATCAAGCGAAGGAAATCAGTACAGAATATTTTCTCGAATGGAGTCGTCGCACCTATAGTTTAATTTTGCGCTATAACCCGGTGCTGCAGTTGGGAATACTCAACATCCGCGTCTCGGATTTCAACTGGACAGGCAACCCCGGCTATTTTGAGGGTAGCGATGTCCGTCCGGTGGTGGATGGAGTAACCCGTTAAGCTGAGGAGACTCCGAGACAGGAGACTCCGAGACAGGAGAAGGGAGAAGGGACAAGGGAGATGGGGAAAAGGGAGAGGGAATTATGAATGATGAATTATGAAGTGGGGTTTTAGCGATTTTTAGGTCGGGATTACCTCTCATTGAGACTCCCTTGGCTAACTTCTAAGTAGTTGGTTATAATCAAATTAAAAATGGATTATAGGTTCGATCCCCCCTGCCCCTAGGGTTGATTCATTTAAATTAAGTATAGCTGATTTTGAGTCAATAAATTTGACCGAAGATTCTCAAGTTTATCTTTCTCTAACCAAAAGAGTTAGTCACAATAACTAATATTTAATCCTCTGCCAATATTTATTATGAATAAATTGATAAAGCTTGTTCCCAAGCCACTAAAAGCCTATCTCTCTTCAAATTGTCTGAGAGTACATCCTGTTAATTTAGCTAATTTTTCTGCTTCTTAC
>NZ_JADBVE010000275.1:0-7795 GCF_020245285.1 Microcystis sp. M31BS1 | reverse complement strand
TGGTAATGACGTAGGAATGACAAACCCCGTGTAGTTGAGGAGCGGAATGACGAGAAATTGTCACGTTCCGTTTTGTAGAGCAGTAGGAGAGGCGACTCTCTTACTGACTTTAATCATTCTCAAAAAGGGACTAAGTACGGTGGGACACACCGAAACTAATACGCTTGGGGAGAGATTCCCTCTGGTTTGGCTGGATACGTCCTGCCAGATTAAGGAAACTCTATGAACCAAGAATCCTTCGCATGAGCGCGATGGGAGTGTCAACGGACAGAGTTGGTTATGTTTTTGTGGAGATTAATGCTGAGATTTCTGAGGGTAAGGTGTTAGGTTTTTTGGAGAAAATCAATAAAACTAAGTTAAGTTTTTTGACATTGCTTTCTCTGGATGATTTGCCAGCATATCTGGAGAAAATCAGTCCTCCACAATTAAGGTCTCAAATTTAATTAGGGCTGAGTTCGATTGTCAAAGTTTTGAAGTAATCAAATCAAGGAGAAAATTCATCATGAATCGTCAAAATGCAATGATCATCGTATCTAAAATGGTTGTCGTAACTGCTACGATATCTCTAGGTTTCATAACTTTAGAAAGTCAGGTTGCCAATGCGGTTCCTATTATCTTGGGACCGACTCCCTACTTAAGCTTTAATGATAGCCCCTTTAAGAGTGTAAATTTTAACTATTTCTATCTTGAAAACTTTGAAGATGGTCTTCTAAATACTCCGGGTGTAACAGCCTCTAGTGCCAGTGGATTACCCGTTTTAATTGGTAATCCTGATTTTATGGAAGATTTGATGGAACCACGGGTGACGATCGTTTCTTCGGAGTTATAAATCCAGAAGGAATTTCAAAGATATCCATTTATTTCCCAAACTTTAATAAGTGTAGGTATCAGTATAGATCATTTGCAGTATGGATCTATCGCTTCTCAGCCTCCAAAGAGTGTTCCTGAGGCTTCTAATGTCTTTGGTCTAGGATTACTCGGACTAGGTTTAGCCGCAATAAAAGTAAAAGGTATCCTATCAAAAAAAGCAAAATCACCCACAGATAACCCCCAAGAACCAGACAACTAACTGGGATTAATTGCAGTAGGATAAACTAATTTATCCTACTGCATAATCGGTCAATTGACGAAGTATAGGAGGATGAAAGCCAATGACAATATCTTTTTTAGGAACACCTAGTTTAACTAAATCTTCAGCAATATCTTGTTCTGTCATATTCCATTGAATCCAAATTTTATCAGACTTGAGGTCAATATGAATAAGACAATAATGTACATACTTTTCGCCTTCCCACCCAAAAGTAACGACCTGATAATGTTCTTTTTGTTCATCAAAAATAGCTTGAATCTCTAAATCATTACCAGTGGGTTTATATTGAGTATATTCTGAGAGAATATTTTTGACTAATTGACGATATTTTGCTAATTTATCCATCTTAAAATTACCTCCTGACTTGGCGAAAAAATAATTAATTTTAAATGGTTTTCTCTCATCATCAATTGGGTAAAATCTAAAGAGAAAAAAGTGTCGTAAGTAAAACTAGGAATAGCTAAAAACAAGACTCTATCTGGATCTTTTCTCTTTAAAACCGCCCGATAATTAATAAATTGTCCTAGAGCAGTATGAAATTCTGAGATCGCTGAAGACCCCTCTAAAAAACTTTTAATTTCTACGGCAATCTTTTGATGATCTTTAGTCGCAGCAATCAGCTTTTCTGCGCCTAAATCAACAGCCATATTCACCCCTCCAAAACTTATCGTATAAGGGTCATGAGTAATTAACCAATTATCTTTGATCAAAGCATTTTTGGCTGCTTGATAAACTAAATCTTTAGCCAATTTTACCTTTCTCCTGATTTGATAGGTTATCTTTCCCTGTTTTGAGGTGCGGCTTGAGCAATAAGGACAACTAATTTTCTCTGAACTATAGTACTGAGTAGCATCTAGGGCGACGAGTAAGTTGCCATCCAACGCCTCAAACCCCCTCAAATAGCCTTGGTCTTTCAGCCCTTGATCAATCCATCTGAACAGGGGAAAAAGATGCTTTGCGGCTATTCCATCGAGGATGTTCCGCGTCTGCTCTACTGTCGGGATATTGACCAAACCAAACAGACTTTGAGCATTATCTCGTCCACAATAACTATTAAGTTGACGCTGATCTTCTAGAAATGATTCATTCTGGCGAAAAAAGGCGGCGAATGCCCCTAATATTGCGTCTTTCAGACTGTAGCGGGTAGCATTGCTGGCACTTCGAGGCTCAGTTATCCCAGGGATAACTAGCTGGAAATAGCTCAGCATCCCCATAAAACCCAGTTGTTTGACTTCCATTCCCCCGAAACCCACTGTTCAAACCCTTCACTCCATTTTGAAAGGCAAGAGTAAGACTGGTTCTGTATTCTGTGCTACCGTTTGAATTGGGAATTGCTGGGTTTTGGCAGAAGATGTTGAATAAATTCTGAGATTCTGTTACCTTTGTAACAGAATCTCAGAATGAAACCTTATGGCAGGCATCAAGGCTACTTTTACGTCCACAGATTGTGCCTTTCATATTCAAGGCTACGAAAAGATTGATTTCAGTTTGCTCTATGTAAACGGTGCTTTCAAAATTGGGAATCCCGAAATTGCCGAAAGTTATGCACCATTCAGACGCTGCTTGATGGTGATTGATCAAACTGTTTACGGTTTGTATCGCCAGCAGATCGATCAGTACTTCGCTCACTATCAAATCGATTTGACTGTTTTTCAAGTCAGTATCAAAGAGCCTGAAAAGACTCTGAGAACTTTCGAGAAGATTGTCGATGCGTTTGCCGACTTTGGACTGGTGCGTAAGGAGCCTGTTTTGGTTGTGGGTGGCGGACTCACGACCGATGTTGCTGGGTTCGCTTGTTCTGCCTATCGTCGCAAAACCAACTACATTCGCGTGCCCACAAGCTTGATTGGCTTGATTGATGCTAGCGTGGCGATTAAGGTTGCTGTCAATCACGGCAAACTAAAGAATCGTCTTGGTGCGTATCATGCCTCTCAAAAGGTGATTCTTGATTTCTCATTTTTGGGAACTTTGCCGATCGATCAAATTCGCAACGGAATGGCAGAGTTAATCAAGATTGCAGTTGTGGGCAATCAAGAAATCTTTGAGCTGCTAGAAGAACATGGTGCGGCATTGCTGCACAGCCGTTTTGGCTATCTGAATGGCACCCCTGAGTTGCAAGCTGTAGGGCACCGTCTGACTTACAAGGCAATTCAAGCCATGTTAGAGCTAGAGGTGCCCAACCTGCATGAGCTAGATTTGGATCGAGTGATTGCTTACGGTCATACCTGGAGTCCGACGCTAGAATTAACGCCAGAACCCCCGATGTTGCACGGTCATAGCGTCAACATTGATATGGCATTTACGGCGACAATCGCCCAGTTGCGCGGCTATATTTCGGTTGAAGACCGCAATCGCATTTTAGGCTTAATGAGCCGATTGGGGCTGGCGATCGATAGCCCCTATCTCACCCCAGAACTCCTGTGGAAAGCGACCGAAGCAATTACGCGGACTCGCGATGGTTTGCAGCGAGCAGCGGCTCCCCGCCCGATTGGGCAATGCGTGTTTATGAACGACCTAACGCGATCTGAGTTGGACAAGGCCTTAGCGGTTCACCGAGCGATCGCTCAAAACTATCCTCGTCAGGGCAATGGTGAGGATATGTACGTGCGCCTCGAGCCAGCCTTAGAGGGAGCAGGCGTATGAGACCCGTTACGCCCGTTGGAATTATCTCAGCGAAGTTAGCAGCCTTGGTCGGTCGCGCCGAGTCGATCGATGGGCTTGATCCGGTTTTCAAAGCTGAATTGCAGCAAGTCTGTGCCCTAGCTTGCGGACTCGACCCGTATTTGGATGTTTGTACGACACCCGAATCGCCTGCCTTGGCTGCCTTGGTGCAACGGACTCAAGCGGAGGACTGGAGCAAGCGATTTACGGATGGTGAAACAGTGCGCCAGCTAGAGCAGGAAATGCTATCGGGGCATGTGGAAGGTCAAATGCTCAAATTTCTGGTGCATTTGACGCAAGCGCAACGGGTGCTAGAGATTGGCATGTTTACGGGCTATTCGGCTCTAGCGATGGCAGAGGCATTGCCCAGCGATGGACAGGTCGTGGCTTGTGAAGTTGATGCTTATGTGGCTGAATTTGCGCGGCAGTGTTTTAACGAGTCGACGGCCGGACACAAAATCGTAGTCAAGGTGGCGCCTGCTCTTGAAACCCTGAAGCAGCTTGCAGAGGCAGGAGAGGTGTTCGATCTAGTCTTTATTGATGCCGATAAAGCAGGTTACATCGACTACCTCAATCTGCTCTTGACTACCTCGCTGTTAGCTCCAAACGGGTTAATCTGTGCGGACAATACTTTGATGCAGGGGCAGCCCTATCTCTCGGAAACGCCTACGCCCAATGGCAAGGCGATCGCACAGTTCAACCAAACCCTGAGCCACGATCCACGAGTTGAGCAAGTCCTGCTACCTCTGCGAGACGGCTTGACCTTGATTCGGCGTATGTAGTCCATTAATCCGCCCACTTAAACCTATGATAAAAACCGCTCCCGTTAAGCTTCTCTCTGAGCCAGCGGTCAGTGCGGGCAGCATCGGGGTGAGATCGCGCTTAAAAACCCTTGCCACTCTTACTTTGCTGCTGCTGGCATTGCCGTTCAACGTTACCCTCGTGTCGATTGCTTTGCTGAGATCGCTAGTTCTTCGCCCGGCGCGATCTCGCGTAGCGAGCGCTTTGCGTTCAACCACGGTAAATCCGCAAACGGTTCTCATTAGCGGCGGCAAGATGACTAAAGCCTTGCAGCTTGCGCGATCATTTCACAAAGCAGGGCACCGAGTCATCCTAGTGGAGATGCACAAGTACTGGTTAACCGGACACCGCTTTTCTCGGTGCGTTGATCGGTTCTACACCATACCCAAACCGCAATCGTCCCAGTATGCTCAGGCATTACTGGAGATTGTGCAAAAAGAAAACGTTACTGTTTACGTTCCCGTTTGTAGCCCCGTTGCCAGTTATTATGATGCGCTCATTGCCGAAATGCTTGCGCCCCATTGCACCGTCATGCATGTGGATGTGGAGAGGCTCAAGCAACTGGATGATAAGTACGCCTTTGCGATCGCCGCAGGAACCCTAGGGTTAAGCGTGCCAAAATCCCATCGCATCACCCATCCTCAGCAGGTGATTGACTTTGATTTTAGTAAGGCAAAGCGTCCCTATATCCTCAAAAGCATTCCTTACGATTCAGTGCGGCGATTGGATCTGACGCAGTTGCCCCGTCCGACCGCTGAGGAAACGGCGACTTTTGTGCGATCGCTGCCCATTTCTGAAGCAAATCCCTGGATTATGCAGGAGTATATTCCAGGGCAAGAATATTGTACCCATAGTACTGTTCGTCAAGGACACGTGCAGCTTCACTGCTGCTGCAAGTCTTCAGCGTTTCAGGTCAACTACGAACACGTTGATCATTCTGAGATTGAACGGTGGATTCTCGCCTTTGTCAAGGGGCTGAACCTTACGGGACAAGTGTCTTTCGACTTCATTCAGGCAGCAGATGATGGACAGGTTTATGCGATCGAATGCAATCCGCGCACACACTCTGCCATCACGATGTTCTACAACCATCCTGATGTAGCACAGGCTTATCTAAATCTACATCCACTCCCCCAGATGGCTCAGCCACTTGCCTCTAGCCGCCCAACCTATTGGACTTATCACGAAGTTTGGAGATTGCTAACCCAGCTACTTTCTCCAAAGATGCTCAGGCAACGATTACAGATTCTCGTCAACGGCAAAGATGCCATCTTTGAGTGGGACGATCCCCTCCCTTTTTTAATGGTGCATCATTGGCAGATTCCGCTATTACTGCTGGGAAGTTTTCGGCGCGGCAGTGAATGGATTCGGATTGACTTCAACATTGGCAAGCTTGTTGAACTGGGAGGAGACTAGAGCATGGAAAAATTGCAGATTTTGCATCTAGTTGGCTCTGCTGTGAGCGATTTTTACTGTGAGTTGTCGCGACTCTATGCCCAAGATTGTCTACAAAATACGGCGAATCCAGACCTCTATGAGTTCCACATTGCCTACGTGTCGCCAGATTTGAGGTGGCGGTTTCCCAAATCTTTAGACAATGCCGAGATCGCCCAGACTCCCTCAGTTTCAGTCCCTGAAGCGGTCGCGGTTTTAATTCAACTTCAGATCGATGTGATGGTACCCCAAATGTTCTGCCTGCCCGGAATGACTCAGTACCGTGCGCTATTCGATCTGCTCAAAATTCCCTATGTGGGAAATTCGGCTGAGCTAATGGCGTTAGCCGCAGATAAGGCAAAGACGAAAGCGGTTGTCTCCGCAGCCGGGGTGACCGTGCCCGCTGGCAAGGTTCTGCATCGAGGCGATTGCTTATCTGTATCCCGTCCGTCGATTATTAAGCCGAACCATTCCGATAATTCATTGGGTTTGAGTTTAGTTACCGAGACAACCGATGGAGATGCTGCTTTAGCAACTGCCTTTGAGTATGCAGATGAAGTCTTAGTTGAGGAGTTTATCGAACTGGGTCGAGAAGTTCGCTGTGGGGTGATTGTGCAAGCGGGCGAGTTAGTTTGCTTGCCGCTAGAAGAGTACGCCGTGAATCCCGAAACTCATCCGATTCGGACTTATGCAGATAAACTCAAGCAAAATGAAGATGGTAGTTTGGATTGTGCTGCTAAGGAGAAAACCAAGGCGTGGATTGTTGATCCTAGGGATCCAGTGACTCAGCGAGTTTGGGCGCTCGCAAAACAATGTCACGTTGCTTTGGGCTGTCGGCATTACAGTTTGTTTGATTTTCGGATCGATCCACACGGACAGCCGTGGTTTTTAGAAGCAGGTTTGTATTGTTCGTTTGCTCAGAAAAGCGTCATTCCAATGATGGCTCAGGCTGCTGGAATTTCATTGACAGACCTGTTTCAAAATATGGTGCAGATGGCAGTGGCGGGAGAGGCTGCCTCTTTCGGCGATCGCCCCATGATCGCGCAGATTGACACAAAAGCCGAAACTTATTCTTAGCAGGACATTCGGGTTGCCCAAATAGCCATGAAATTTTCAAAGCATTGCCAAGCAAGCGTTTCAAACTTCTTTTAGCTGAACTTCCCCCATACGGATCTACTGGGAATTGCTGGGTTTTGGCAGGCTTTTTGGCTGTGATCGGTAAAAAGTAAACTGAAAACTCAAATCTGATCACTGATAACTGATCACTGATCACTGAATCTCCCCTCTTGCCTCTGAGAAAAAAAAATGCTATGATGAAAACAAATCGGGCTTCTACGTTGGTGACTGCCTTTCAAGTTTTTTGATCTATGCTTGATTGTGATAAGGGAGCAAATAACCAATTCGTGTGGTAGTAAACCGAGCTTGTACTCGGAAACAGAAACGCGTAATATAAGTTCCCACCTGGTTAACCCAGGTCATAAACTTAGGTAAAACGGCGTAGCGGTCTTTTCAAGTTTTTCGAGCATATATAGGTCAAATTCTGGGCATAAGCACTGTAAGCTGTACTGAATTTAAACTCCGTATTGGAAATTTTAGTACAAATGCTCAAACTGCCTCTCCCTGCTCCCCTGCAATCTTAACGAGTAATTTAGATAGTCAACAGCTTAAGTAGGGTTTGCTGAAAAAGTAAAAAACAAAAACTCTCAAAAATCAGCCCGAATTTAAGATAAGTTTTTCTGTTGAGAAATCAGCTTTTTTATCATCTTTTCTAATCAAAGAGGGATGAATAAAGCTAAATTTAGATGTATA
>NZ_JADBVE010000274.1:0-9910 GCF_020245285.1 Microcystis sp. M31BS1 | reverse complement strand
TATGGTGGCTCTACCACAAGACATGGGTTCCGTAAAGGAGATTTAGTTTCTTCTCCCAAAGGAATTGGTTATGTTAGTGGAGATACCGAAAAACAGCTATCTGTAAGCGATACCAGTTGGAAACGATTGGGACAGATAGCTATTAGCAAGATTCAGTTAATTCGTCGTTCTAACGGTTTAATTGTTTCTCACTAACTTGTATAAAGCCGCCCTCCGCTATCGCTAAAGGGCGGGGTTTCAGACCCAGTTTTTCGATGACCAGGCCGGCTGAAATTAGCCGCTTTTTATTCAAGAGAAAAGAGCCGATATGGAAATGTGGTTGTTATTAGGGATTCTTGGCGGTTTCACTTATTTTATCGTCAAGCGTAGCGTGGCCAAAATCACGACAACACCAGTTTGGTTAATTTGGTTAGTCCTGATGACTCCGGCTCTAATTTGGACTGGCTGGACGTTAATCTATGGAGAGGATACTCCCATACCGGCATTTTTGCTGTTCGGTCCTTTTGTGATCTGCCCTTTTTTGTACTGGTGGTTAGTACAAAGGGGGCGGGTTACTCCCCAAGAAGGCCCCCCATCACCACCAAAAACAGCGAATTTAGTCCTAGAAAATATTGATAATCCTGCACCTAAAAATGATTTAAAACCGATCACTGCCGAAGAGGAAAAATCCCTAAGAGATTGTTTTCCTTGGGGTGTTTATTATCTGCAAAATATCGATTATCGTCCCCAGGCAATTCTCTGTCGGGGCAAATTGCGAGCGGTTCCCGAAGAAGCTTATCAAGTGATTAAAAACAATGTGGAGAAGGTTTTTGGGGATCGCTTTTTATTGCTTTTCCAAGAAAGTTTTCAGGGACAACCTTTTTTCGCTCTTGTGGCTAATCCCTGGCAGCAAAAAACAGAAACTATAGAAACTGAAAAAATTACTCGCCCCTTTCTTGCCCTGGGTTTATTGTTATTAACTCTCTTAACCACCACATATATCGGTGCGGGATTAAGTGGCATTACCGCCCAACAATTAGAAAATAATTCTAGTTTATTATTGCAAGGTTTACCCTACAGTTTAGGCTTAATTGCTATTTTAGGACTGCACGAATTCAGTCATTATTTTACGGCCGTTAAATATAAAATTAAAACTACTTTGCCCTATTTTATCCCCATTCCTTTCTTCCTAGGCACTTTCGGGGCTTTTATTCAAATGCGATCGCCTGTACCCACCCGCAAAGCTTTATTTGATGTGGCGGTGGCCGGTCCTTTGGGGGGTATAATTATCGCTATTCCTCTACTGTTTTGGGGATTGTCCCTCTCGGAAATAGTTCCCCTAACTAATCAAAGCAGTTTATTAACTTTTCAGTCCTTAAATCCGCAGTTTTCTTTTCTCTTATCTATCCTAGCTAAACTAGCCCTCGGCAGTAATTTAATCGCGGGAAAAGCGATCCATTTACATCCTTTAGCGGTGGCGGGTTATGTGGGAATTATCGTTACAGCCCTAAATTTAATGCCCGTGGGTCAATTGGATGGTGGTCATATTGTTCACGCCATGTATGGGCAGAAAACCGCCATAATTATCGGTAAATTAACTCGATTATTCATGTTTATTTTAGCCCTAGTACAGCCAGATTTTTTACTCTGGGCGATTATTCTCTTATTAATGCCAGTCAGCGATCAACCTGCTTTAAATGACGTGACGGAATTGGATAATAAACGAGATTTATTAGGTTTATTTTCCCTGGCTTTGTTATTAAGTATTTTGCTACCCCTTCCCGAAGCGGTGGCCCGTTGGTGGGGAATGTAAGCGACTGCATCAATCAACCTGAGTTCCGGGAAAATTATCGGTCAGTTAGGGGATACAATCCCTATCTCCTACGTCAATGTGAGTTCGATGACCCTCACCCTCGATCACTTTAATCCACAAAGCTGAAGGCTGACAACTGATCACCGATCACTGATATATGGTTCTCAAGGCTAATTCTCGCAGAAAAAAGCGAGTTTCTCTGAAAGCGAAGTTAGGCAAATCTAGGTTAAAATTGCTGGCTATTCCGCTAATTTTGGCGAGTTTAGGCTGGTTATACCACGATTTACGTCAGCAGTGGCTAAAACCGGAAGCGATTTTTGTTTTGGGAGGTCATGCCGCTCGAGAACGTTTTGCGGCAAAATTAGCTAAGGAATATCCCGATCTACCGATTTGGGTATCTTCCGGTAGTCCGCGACGATATGTGAAAAAGATTTTTAAAAAAGCGGGAATTCCCCTAGAACGTCTCCATCTCGATTACAATGCGCGAGATACTGTCACTAACTTTACTAGCCTAGCCGATCAACTGAAAGCCCAAGGTATTGATAGTGTCTATCTAGTCACTTCCGATAATCACATGAGAAGGGCGCGATTAGTGGGAGAAATTGTTTTTGGTAGTCGCGGAATTGTGATTAAACCGGTGACTGTTCCCTCCCAATCACCCCCCGAACCCCTAGAAAAGTCCCTCAGAGACGGTTTTAGGGCAATATTATGGGTAATAAGCGGTTCCACCGGGGAATTTTGGCTAGAATCCGCTTCTAGTTCCCATCTCCGATCAAAATAAAATTATCTTGACAAAATACTCACTTTATGTTAAGCAAAAACACCATTTTCGCCATCCTATTGATTTTTGTGCCTATATCGATCGCCGGTTCCCTGCTACACTGGAGCGGAACAGTTGTTTTTATCACGGCTTGTCTAGCCATTATCCCCCTAGCGGCCTACATGGGGGAAGCCACGGAAGCGATTGCGGTGGTGGTCGGGCCAAATATTGGTGGTTTGATGAATGCCACCTTTGGCAATGCCACAGAATTAATTCTTGCCTATGTCGCTTTGCGCGAAGGGTTCATCGATGTGGTAAAAGCGACGATTACTGGCTCAATTATCGGTAATTTACTCTTAGTTATGGGATTATCGATGTTTTTAGGCGGTTTACGCTTCAAAGAACAGGAATTTCAACCGATAACCGCTCGTTTAAATGCTTCGGCGATGAATTTAGCGGTGGTGGCGATTCTTTTACCCACTGCCGTGCAATTTACCTCCACGGGAGTCGGGGAAGTAGTCCTACAGCGTCTATCCGTGGCCGTGGCAGCGGTGTTAATTTTCGTCTATGGTTTAAGTCTCTTATTTTCCATGAAAACCCACACCTATCTCTACGATGTCGGGATTGCAGGTATCGAGGAGGAAAGCACTGGAGAAAACCCCGAAAAGCCAAAAATCTGGTTTTGGTCTTTGATTTTATTGATCGTTACCATCGCCGTGGCCGTAGAATCGGAGTTATTAGTGGCATCCCTAGAGGAGGCTACGGAACAGCTAGGTTTAACGGCGCTGTTTACCGGGGTGATTCTTTTGCCTATTATCGGTAATGCGGCCGAACACGCTACGGCTGTCACCGTCGCTCTTAAGAATAAAATGGATCTATCGGTATCTGTGGCCGTCGGTTCCAGTATGCAGATCGCCCTGTTTGTGGCTCCGGTTTTGGTTATCATGGGTTATATTATCGGTCAGCCCATGGATCTAAATTTTAATCCCTTTGAGTTGGTGGCAGTGGCTGTGGCGGTGTGGTTGGCTAATTCGATTAGTAGTGATGGGCGATCGAATTGGTTGGAAGGAATGTTACTCTTAGCTACATATACTATCCTGGCCTTGGCTTTCTTTTTTCATCCTCTCACCGCTTAGAGTTATCCCTTGCAGATATATAGACAATGACGGATGCTTTGGCTCAAGGGAGTGGTAAAACTGGCAATTTTGAGGATTTTACCGCCGGCTTTCTCTAGATTCTTCTCTAAACTTAAACTATCCTCCGACGACCACTGACCACGATAGAGAATAGCGATTCCGGTCTTTTTCAGGAAAGGCAAAGCATAGTTAACACAGATATCCACATTACCTACCGCTCGCAAACAGACGATATCGTAAGCACAGTTATGTTTAAGGTTTTTCCCGACGATTTCCGCCCGACCTAAACGAGTTTTCGTGTTATTTAACTCTAATTTGTCAATAACTTCTTCAAGAAAATTAATCTTTTTTTGGGTGGAATCTAAGAGAGTCGCCGACCAATGGGGATAGGCGATCGCAATTGGCACCCCCGGAAATCCGGCCCCCGTCCCCAAATCAATGACTGATAGGGATTTTGTCAATAGATCCGGCTGGGATTTTTGTAACCAAGCTAAACCCGATAAAGAGTCCCAAAGATGTTTTTCCCAAAACTCCTCCGGTTGGGTAATTCGGGTGAGATTAAAACGTTGATTACCCTCTAAAATCAACTCATAAAGTTGTTGAAATCGCGCTTGTATGGCCCCATCGGGTTGCCATTCTAGGGTTTCTTGCCAAAGGTCAAATAATTCAGGAAGGATCATTAATTCAGTTATCAGTTATCAGTTATCAGTCATCAGTTATCAGGTATGAGGGAAGTGGGGAAGTGGGGAAGTGGGGAATTTCAACTAAAAACCCCAATACCCTAAAACCCTAAAACCCTAAAACCTCAAAACCCTAAAATCTCAACTATCTGTTTTTTCACTTTTTACTTCCCTCAAATGTCCTTGTTCAATTTTCCAGTGACGGTCAGCAATAGGCAATAATTCCCCAGCATCGTGACTAACTACTAATAAAGTCCAGTGTTGTTTGAGACTAGCGAGAAGTTTAGCCAATTGACGACGCATAGACCAATCTAAACCGGCCGTAGGTTCATCGAGAAGTAACAGATTAGGCTGCCGGATTAACTGGACAGCGAGAGATAAACGACGCTGTTGACCTCCACTAAGATTGTGGGGAGAAGTATCCAGAGGAATATTTTCTAATCCTACCTCCTTTAAGGCCGCCGTTAGGCGATCGCTTTTAATCTCTGGATGACCGAGACGCAACTCCTCAAGGATGGTTTTACCGCAAAAATGACGTTCAGGAAACTGAAAAACGATTCCTCCTAATTGTTGCAGGTGCAGTACCGTTAATTCTTGGTCGCGCCAGTGAATCGTCCCTGCTGTTTTATCGGCAAAGCCTGCTAGAATTTCCAAAAGAGTCGTTTTTCCAGAACCACTGGGGCCAACAATCAGACCTAATTCTTGGGGTGCTAATTCGAGATTAATCCCCTGTAAAATGGGATTGAGGGCAGCGGGGGGATGATAAACCACATCTTTGAGATAAAGCATTGACAGGAAAATAACTGGAAATTAAGTCTAGAAACCCGTTTCTATTGTGACAGATTTTTTCATTCGCTCAAGGAGACTTTTGACCATGGTGCTGAGGTTAGGTTTAACGAAAAAAATGGCGATCGGTGCTTCGCTGGCTGTTATGGTAGTGGTTAACTGGATTGGTCCCGGGTTGGCCGGAGATCCTTTCCGCAAAACCAATCCCCGACCGATTGGTGATAAGACCGAGGCCGCTTTTAACGCTATTTTTAAACAAGGTAATTATCTAGAGGCAAAAAAATTAATTGTTGAGGCCACAGAAAAGGAACCCCAAGAACCTTTGTCCCATGCTATGCGTGCCTCTCTTGCTTTTACCGACCAGGATTGGAACACCCTCAAAACCTACTCCGAGAAAACTAAGGAAGCGGCCAAACAAATGCAGGACAGCGACCCTTTAAGGGGAAATTTGTATCTCGCGGTGGGGAGTTTTTTGGAGGGAACCTACGTTTTTCAAACCGAAGGAGCAGTATCGGCTATCCCCAGATTACAACAGGTGTTTCAGTATTTGGAAACCGCAGAAAAGGTTAGTCCTACGGATCCGGAATTGAACCTGTTAAAGGGTTATATGGATTTGATTTTAGCGGTTAATCTGCCCTTTTCTAGTCCCCAAGAGGCAATTCAACGGCTAGAAACATACGGGAGTCCTGATTACTTGGTTGATCGAGGTATAGCTCTAGCTTACCGGGATTTAAAGCAGTATGATCAGGCTTTGCGGTTTATCGATAACGCTCTGAAAGCGACCCCCGATAATCCAGAATTAATGTATCTGAAGGGTCAAATCCTGAGAATTCAAGGCAATACGGATAAAAATACCGGCTCTTTGAAACTGGCACTAGATTACTTTAATAATGCCCTGAAAAAACAGGAACAACTCCCCGAATCAGTTAAAAAACAGTTAAATCGCGAACACCGTAAGGTACAGGAGGAGATTAAATCCCTAGAAAACACCGCTAATCGTTAAAAAACGCCTAAAAATAGTCAATATTTAGGTTTTTTTATCAGTTATCATTTTTTGAAGGCAAAAGGCAAGAGGCAAAAGGCAGCCGTCAAGGGTGCATCTCAGATTTGCAGGAATACCGACAATCAGCAATTATCAGTGACTCTTAGATGATGACAAATGTATCAGCAGCTGCGTGTAAGCATCCCACCGAAAAACTAATGCGCTCCGGGGTTTGGGGGGTATAACCCCCCAAAAGCTGGGATTGAGTGGTAAAATCAGAAACAACGCCCGATTTTAGCAGGGGAGTTTCCCCGTAAAAATCCCAATTGGTAGATTTACAAAAATGAGATGCACCCGCCGTCAAATTTTGCCAAAACAGAAAATCTCCTCTTATGGTATATAAAGTAAAGGATTATTAAGCTTCACTGGAAGTTTATTAATTAAAGTTAAAAATATATTGACAAAAAAGATGGCTTGTGGTAGTAGGCAGAATTTAGCCAAACCTCCTAGCTGATTTCTTGTCAAGGGTTCACCTAAGTGTAATTGGAGATTTCATGACGGCAACGACGGATAAATTGCATGGGGAGTTGATCACCTCGATCGAGCCAGACTTTAAACTGAAAGATATTATTAAAAGCATTCCCAAAGAATATTTCCAGAAAGACCCAGTTAAAGCTTGGTTTGGTGTGATTACGAATATTTTGGCGGTCATTGCGGGTTATGCAATGCTAGTTTATTCTCCCTGGTATTTACTGCCTTTAGCTTGGATTTTCACGGGTACAGCTTTAACGGGATTTTTTGTGATCGCCCATGATTGCGGTCATCGGTCTTTTTCTAATCGACCCTGGGTTAATGATCTTGTCGGTCATATTTTCCTCTTACCGCTTATCTATCCCTTCCACTGCTGGCGTTTCCTCCATGATCGCCATCATGCTAAAACTAACATGGTAACGATAGATAATGCTTGGGATCCGTGGGAATTAGAAGCTTTTAACTCGGCCAACCCCTTAGTGCGTCTCTTTTATCGCGGCATTCGCGGCCGTTTCTGGTGGCTCGGTTCGATCGCCCACTGGGCGATTCTACACTTCAACATCGAACAATTCAAGGAGAACGAACGGGAAAAAGCGCGCTTTTCGATGATTGTCGTCCTGGTTTTTGCCGCTATTTTTTTCCCAACCCTCATTTTCTACACTGGTGTCTGGGGATTGGTTAAATTTTGGGTGGTACCTTGGTTTGTCTATCATTTTTGGATGAGTACCTTTACCCTTGTCCATCACACAGACCCCGATATTCAATTTTACTATCCCGAAGAGTGGAATCAAGCTTTAGCGCAACTAGAAGGGACAGTTCACTGTAGTTATCCCCGTTGGGTAGAAATTCTCTGTCACGATATTAATGTCCATATCCCCCATCATATCTCGACGGCGATTCCTTCCTATAACCTCCGCAAAGTTCACGCTAGTCTCCAAGAAAATTGGGGGAGTCACCTGAAAGAAACCAAGTTTTCTTGGGCATTAATGCAGCGAATCGTTGATTATTGCCATATTTTCGACTCCGAAACCGCCTACAAAACCTTTAAGGAAAGCCGCGGTTAAATCAGTTATCAGTGATCAGTTATCAGTTATCAGTGATCAGTTATCAGTTATCAGTGGGTAAGTTATCAGATTTGGCTCTTCTGGTTTCTGTGTGGAAACGGGGTCTATACTGATAGAATATCCGCAAAATAGTCCTAAAAGTCTTTCCCAGTAAATATTTCACGATTCTATAAGCAAAAATTATCATACAAAGTCGAGAAGAGCCGTGACAGTATTAAATCGAAGTTTCCTAATGTCTTTTCACTGATTGCTGATTATTGTTTACTGGCCACCGTTTACTGATTACTGTTTACTGATCACTGAAAAAAGATTACCAGAAACTGCGTTTACCATTGGGCATAACTGTTAACCAATTGGTTTTTGCCAGGGCGATTTGTTCTCGAGTTACTTGGGCATCAGAGAGATTAGCCCCGCAAAGATTAGCATCTTTGAGATTAGCGTAGCGAAGATGGGCGCCAGTGAGATTAGCCCCGCGTAAATCGGCCCTTTCCAGATCTGCATAACCGAGATAGGCATTATTTAAATTGGTATTTTTGAGAATAGCTTGACTGAGATTAACCCGGCCCAGATCCGCATTGGACAGATCCGCCCCTCGTAAATTAGCTCCTGTTAATTTGGATTGACAGAAATTGATGCCAAAAAGTTTGGCTTTGGCCAGATTGAGATTTGGTAATTCCTCTTGGGCGAAATTGCGCCGGCCGTTATTGTAAGCATCGAGAATCGCTTTTTCATCTAAGCGGGGTTTTTTCTTCAGTAAGGTTAGCTCTGTGCTGCTGCGGGCTTGACTTTTGATCAATACATTTGTATTAGACAGTGAAAAAGCCATCTGTCCCCCCAGCATATTATCTGGAGAGGCCTCTGGATTTTGATTTTTGGGACGAAATTTAGACTTGAGAAGGCCAGAAACGGAGGAAGTGGCTATCGAACCTGAATCTTGTCGGGGGGGCTGGGAAGTAACCATTGGAGCGGCGATTAAACTTTGGGCTAGACTATCGGCATAAGCCGTCATGTCTAAAGCATCCATTACCTCTTGGGCGGATTTGTAGCGATGACGGACAGAGACTTCCAGCATTTTTTTCAGGACTTTAGCAAACTGGGGACTCACCTTGACTAATTTTTCCCAGAGTAATTCACCTGTATTAATATCAACTTCAATCGCTTTAGGAGATTTGCCCGTGAGTAGATAGAGACAGGTAGCTCCCACCGCATAGATATCACTAGCGTAAACGGGACGCATGGCCATCTGTTCGGGGGGGGCAAAACCCTGGGTACCCACGGCAAAATTAGTGAAAGCGGTTTGAGAATCGGCATTGGCCATGACGCTATTAACTTGATTTTTGACAGCCCCGAAGTCAATCAGAACCAATTTTCGGTCTGTTTGCCGACGAACTAGGTTAGCGGGTTTGATATCCCGATGAATTACCTTTTGCTCGTGGACATATTTCAAAATCGGCAAGAGTTCACTTAAAAACTGTTTGACTCCCGCTTCGCTAAACGGTCCGCGTTTTTTGACCTCTTGGTGCAGGTTATGACCTTTAACGTATTCTTGAACTAGATAAAACTGTTGATTATCTTCAAAATAGTCCAATAATCGGGGAATCTGCGGATGAACTCCCAGTTTTGCCAAGGTGGCCGCTTCTCGATCAAAAAGTTCCCTCGCCATGCGAAAAACATTAGCATCTTGAGGGGGAGGTTGCAGTTGTTTGACCACACAGAGGGGCTTATCTGGTAGGGACAGATCCGATGAAACAAAAGTTGCCCCAAACCCACCTTTCCCCAAAATGCGTAGGGTTTGATAGCGGTCGTGCAGAAGAAGTTTTGAACCGCAACTCTCGCAGATTAACGCTGTCGGGGCGTTTTTCGGTTGAGTACAGTTGGGATTAAGGCAGTAGGTCATCTAGAGCCACCAATTGACCGATCTTTTTTACTAACACACCTTAACAATGCACTTTAAGAGATTCTCCTCAAGGGGGGGTATCTCCCAAAGTCTAAAGCCAGAGGCCTCAGACAATCAAAGCGCCTGTAACGCCTTTTTTGTTTGACGCTCCCCGCTCTAAAAAGACGGGGATTCTTCGTTCATTGAGTCTCCGTTAGCAAGCAGGATTTCTCCAACCAACCAAGAGGGAATCTCTCCCGAAGCGTTTAAAGTTTGCGTGCGCCCCACGCTACTTAATCCCTT
>NZ_JADBVE010000273.1:0-8174 GCF_020245285.1 Microcystis sp. M31BS1 | reverse complement strand
TAACCCTTGTATAGAAAGGCATTTAGCGATTTTTGTCAATTATTTTTCTCTAGAGCGAACTAATCAATTAAGTCTCTTGCCAGATAAGGATTTAGTCGATTTATGCTCCCCTATCGAACCATACCAAGTAACGAAGAGCCACTTAGGTTAAGATGATGCTAGGTTTCACCAGTTAAAGAGCTATGGATAACAAAGTTCTCGACGTTCGCCATCTCACCGTTGAATTTTCTAATCAGAAAAGAACAACAGTCGCCGTTAATAACATTAGTTTTAGCTTGCAGAAAGGTCAAGTTCTCGGTTGTGTGGGGGAGTCGGGTTCAGGAAAATCCGTCACCTCCCTTGCACTCATGGGATTGGTTCCCTCTCCTGGAAAAATTACCGGGGGAGAAATTTGCTTTCGTCCGGCAAAAGGTCCGTCAATGCAAGCAGTAGATTTATTATCTATTCCCCCGGAAGAATTGCGTTATTATCGCGGGGGAGAAATGGCGATGATTTTCCAAGAACCAATGAGTTCTCTTAATCCAGTTTATAACATCGAGTTTCAACTCACAGAAGCAATTTTACTGCATCAAAAAGTCACCACTGAACAGGCAAAAAATCAAGCCATCTCTCTACTGCAAGAAGTGCGCTTATTACCCAGTGATGAACAGTTGGAGGAGAAGTATATAGAAACTTTT
Organism: Microcystis sp. M31BS1; assembly: GCF_020245285.1. Classification (NCBI taxonomy): domain Bacteria; kingdom Bacillati; phylum Cyanobacteriota; class Cyanophyceae; order Chroococcales; family Microcystaceae; genus Microcystis; species Microcystis sp. M31BS1. The sequence goes on along the minus strand of NZ_JADBVE010000273.1, from coordinate 7,497 downwards.
CCCTTAGAAAATAAGGGTCATGTCAGAGAAAAAATTAGAACTTATATTCAGGAACAAAAAGAGGCAATTCTCAAGCGTTATCCTCACGAATTATCGGGGGGACAATTACAAAGGGTAATGATTGCCATGGCGATTTCTTGTAATCCTACCCTATTAATTGCCGATGAACCAACCACCGCTTTAGATGTGACTGTCCAAGCAGAAATATTAAGATTATTAAGAGATTTGTGTAAAAGCGATCGAGAAATGTCAATGGTTTTTATCTCCCACGATTTAGGAGTTATTAACGAAATTGCCGATCAAATTGTCGTGATGTATCAAGGAGAAATTGTCGAACAGGGAACTAAAGAAGAAGTATTAAATTATCCCCAACATCCCTACACAAAAGGTTTACTTGCCTGTCGTCCTCGCTTAAACTCTCGTCCAGAAAAATTGCCCACCGTCAGCGATTTTTTACGAGTGGAAAAAGACTCTCAAGGTAAGATTATTGAATTACAGGAAATTACTCCACCAGCAGTTAAATTTATTACTCTCCAAGAGGAAGAAAGCAGAATTGAAGGTTTACAACATCACGAGAATATTTTATCGGTAGAAAATTTATCGGTTAGATTTCCAGTTAAGGGAGTTTTCGGGCAAGTAAAGACCTTTTTTAATGCCGTAGATCAGGTCAGTTTTGCCGTTAAACGGGGGGAAACCCTGGGTTTAGTCGGTGAGTCGGGCTGCGGAAAATCTACCTTAGCAAGGACAATTCTGCGCTTAATTCCTGCCACTTCTGGAGATATCTATTTCCGAGGAGAAAATCTCGCTAAATTAAACCCCAGCGATCCAAAATTAAGACTACTGCGCCGGGAATTACAGATAGTTTTTCAGAATCCCTACAACTCCCTGAATCCCCGTTTATCCATCGGTAAAGCAATTTTAGAACCGATGGTTATTCATCATACCGGCGGCAATTACAAAAAGCAACGGCAACGAGTAGAATATTTATTAGAACGAGTTAAACTCGATCCTAATTGGTTTGATCGCTATCCCCATCAATTATCGGGAGGACAACGACAAAGGGTGTGTATTGCTCGCGCTTTAGCCTTAAATCCTCAGTTTATTATCTGTGATGAATCTGTCTCTGCTTTAGATGTTTCCGTGCAAGCGGGAGTCTTAAATTTACTCAAAGAATTACAGCAGGAATTTAATCTCACTTATATCTTTATTTCCCACGATTTAAGTGTCGTCAGATTTATGAGCGATCGCATTATGGTGATGAATAAAGGTAAAATTGAGGAAATTGGTACAGCTAACGAAATTATCAACTCTCCCCAAAGCGATTACACCCGTAAACTTATCGCTTCCATTCCCCAATTTACCGAAAGTCTTGCTAGTTAAGTAGCTGGTTATAATTAAATTAAAAATGGATTTTAGCTTCGATCCCCCCTTAGTCCCCCCTTAATAAGGGGGGTGTCTGACAACTTTTAACACCTACCTACTTAAAATTAGCAGTCAAACCGAAAGGATTAGCTGCCTCTAATTGTGCCGATAAACCTAACAAAGTGATTTCATCAGCAGGTTTACCTACTAACTGAATTGCCACGGGTAAACCCTGACTATCAACCCCTGTGGGTAAAGCAATCGCGGGTAAACCACTCGCATTAGCAATCGGAGAAGGAGCAATCCAACGAATTATATTATTAATCGCTTCTTCTGGTGGTAAATTTTCCCACTCACCAATTCCGGGGGGTTGATGTAGGAAAATGGGCAAAAGTAAGACATCAAAATTATCAAACATCGCCACAATTTGCCGCGAAATAATGTGCATCTGCTGCACTGCTTGCAGGTACTCCCCCGCGCTGCCAGAATTCTCTAATAACCATTGATTAAGGGGACTTAATAACTGCTTGGGAATTGCCGCCGCTGCCGTCCCCGCTTGCCAAATACGGCGAAAAGGAGCGATTAAAGCCTGTAAATCCGGAGAATACTCGGTTAAATGATGCCCCATGTCCTCTAAAATTTTAGCCGTCTCGATCACAGCATTTTTATAAACGGAAGCCGCTTCACCGAAGGGAGATATGGAAGTAGAAAAAGCGATTCTTAGGGGTTTTACGCCTCTCTGAGTGGCTTCTAGGAAAGAAAAGGGCGGATCGGGTAGCCAGTAGGGATCGCCCGTCGTATAGCCCGAAATCACGGTAAGCAGCGCCGCCCCATCTGCCACCGTCTTAGAAAGAGTGCCGTTAGTGGCGATACCGCTTTGAAATTCCCCCACCGGGGCATAGGAAACGCGCCCACGACTGGGTTTTATCCCCACCAAACCGCAACAACCCGCCGGAGTACGAATGGAACCACCACCGTCGGAACCCTGGGCAATCGGGCAGAAACCCGCCGCTACCGCCGCCGCCGCGCCGCCACTGGAACCTCCTGCGGTATAATCGCGGTTGAAGGGGTTACGAGTCGGCAAAAAACCCGGATTTTCGGTGTAGGGAAAGGAACCTAACTGGGAAGTGGCAGTTTTGCCCAGAAGGATAAAACCCGCCATTTTCATTCTGGTGACGATTCCTTCGTCGTATTGGGCGATATTTCCCTGTAAGGCGGCGACTCCGTAACTAACTGGCATTCCAGCGACGGCATTTAAGTCTTTAATGGCGGTGGGAACTCCAAAAAAAGGCGGTAATTCGGCAGTATCGGTGATTTGACTTAATTGTTCCGTTTGGGCGCCCGCGGTTGCTAGGGAGCTTTCCCCGGCGACATGGACAAAACCACCAATTTGACTGTCAAATTTTTCAATTCTGTCGAGGTATAAATGGGTTAATTCTAGGGGGGAGATTTGTTTAGTGCGAATCAGTTGGGCTAATTCTAGGGCAGATTTTTGCAATAATTCATCACTCATGAGCGATCGAGGTAAAATAGGTAAGTGAAAATAATTATATTCGTTAGTGGGAAGATGGTTTTAAAGGAAAAAAGAAAAAGTTAAAAAAGACCATTACTGTAAAAATTTCCCTATCCCCTATCCCCCCTTGTCTTGGAAAATTATGACCTCACAGTTAATTGAAATTCTCTCGGCTGACGAAATTCGTCGCACCATTACCCGTTTAGCTTCCGAAGTTATCGAAAAAAGTGGCGATTTAAATAATTTGATTTTGATCGGTATCTACACGCGAGGAGTGCCTTTAGCTAATTTAATTGCTAGTCAAATTGAGAGCTTAGAAGGGGTAAAAGTTCCCGTGGGAGCGATCGATATTACCTTCTATCGCGACGATCTTGATCGCATTAAAACCCGCACTCCTGCTAAAACCAAAATGCCCCTAGATGTCACGGGAAAAACCGTGATTTTAGTCGATGATGTTATCTATAAAGGTCGCACGATCCGCGCCGCTTTCAATGCTATTATTGAGTATGGCAGACCGCAAAAAATCCGCTTATTAGTCCTCGTTGATCGTGGTCATCGGGAATTACCAATTCACCCGGATTTTACGGGCAAAAAACTACCCACCGCAGCCGAGGAACAGGTAAAGGTTTATCTACAAGAGATTGACGGCAAAGATGGGGTGGAATTAATCAAATAAAGAGGAGTTAAGACTATTAGCGAGAAAGGAGTTTGGTAACTAATCCCCAGAGGAAAATAAACAGGATTGCCCCGATAATAGCCACAAAAATACCCGGTATGCTCAAGCTAGAACTCCCTAGGGCAAAACTGCCAGTTTGAAGCAAATTTAACAGGGTTCCCCCCACAAAAGCCCCGATAATTCCTAGCAAAGTCGTGGCAAAAATACCACCCCCCTGTCGCCCAGGATAAATAGCTTTTGCGATCGCACCAGCAATAAAGCCCAAAATTATCCAAGAAATGACATTAATCATGATTTTAATCCCGTTCAGTTAATTTTGTCTTTGATGTTTTCGATTGCGTCCTGGGCAGCGTTTTTCATGTCCTCCAACAAATTTTCTGCCTTATCTTTGACATCAGCTGCCACGTTCATTGCCGCTGCTTGTACCTGCTTTAATTCTCCTTCTGCTTTCATTTTCTCGTCGCCAGTTAATTCTCCAGCAGCCGATTGTACTTTCCCCTCGACATTTTTGGCAGCCGCTTTCATTTTGTCTTCGATGCTCATAAATTTTTCCTCGGTCAAGAAATTGTTCTTGTTATTTTTATAACACAAATGCGGTAATTACTGCCCTTTAAAAACTTAAATAAATCTTAAGTTTTTGGAAATAATTATTATTGGTTTCGCCATTGAGAGCGATCTATATCTGGCAAGGCTTGCGCTTATTGTTAATTTTTTTGTCGTTTAAAAAACTTAACAAATTTAACCATCGAATCACCAGAGTCTGCTGAAGCTTTTACCCTCTATATATTTGCTAAATAAAAAAATCATCTATTTTTAGGGCAAGGTAAAAGCAGCAATTACGGGATAATGATCGGAAGGAATCAGATTCAACCAACGGGAAGGATCGACTTTTGCCCAATCTAACTGCAAACGGCTATCATAATAAATGGTATCGATGGCTAAATAAGGGGTATCGGTATAATTATTAAAGCTCATTTGTTCGGCTAATTCCAAATCGGCTAAAGCATCCTTTAATCTAATTTCTGACTGGAGAGTTTGAGTTAAAATCTGACGGGGTAATCGTTGAGAATTAACATTAAAATCACCCGTTAAAAATAGGTAATCTTTTGTTAAATCTAGTTGACAAAAATGCTCCTGTATGCACTTAGCACCTAAGTCCTTAGCTTTGTCGCTATAGTAATCGAGATGGGTATTATAAAACTGCAAAGTTTGCCCCTCAAGAGTGCGAAATTTAGCCCCCGTTACCATGCGGGGATAAGGATTACCCCAAGCTTCAGTGATACTGCCAACAATATCGGGAGTTTCTGATAGCCAAAATTCGTATATTTCTAAACATTTTAACCGACTTGGTTGATATAAAATCGCACAATGTTCATCTAATCCTGTCCCTCTGCGATCGCTGCCTAAACTTTGGTATTTTGGCAATAAACGGTGTAGATCCAATAGTTGATTAGCGCGAGCTTCCTGAGTACCAATTATATCGGGAGAATAGTGAGCAATTAGAGCCGCTACTGCTTCCCTTCTTACTCGCCAATTACGCTCATCAGGATCGGGTTTATCGTAGCGAATATTAAAGGACATTGCTGTTAGTTTCATAGGAAAATGGAGAATGAGGAAGGGAATCGGGAGTGGGAAGTGGGGAAGTGGGGAAGTGGGGAAGTGGGGAAGTGGGGAAGTGGGGAAGTGGGGAAGTGGGGAAGCTGTCTCATCACCCTATCACCCCAAAACCCTCCGCAACGCGCACGCAGTGACCACCCTATCTCCTGACTCCTAATAATTAATTATCAGGATTTTTTGGCAATTGTCCAGAAGGGAAAAGTTTGACTGGGATTGATGATAACCCCCGTGATGCCATGGCGAGCAAAAGCGTATTCCTTGGTTTGCCAAAGGGGAATATAGGGAACTTCATCGGCGAGAATTTCTTGAATTTTGCCAAAAATCTGCTTTCTTTTGGCTGGGTTACTTTCCCGACGGGATTGTGCGATTAATTGATTCATTTCTTGACTGTAAAAAAATGAGCCTTGACTTTGCGATCCTCCTTCTTCACAACCAGTTTTTGGGGAACCTTTAGCACAATCTAAAAAGGGATAAATATAGTTATCTGCATCCAAAAAATCGGGATACCAATTAGATAGAGCAGTGGTATAAAGTCCCCGGCTAATATTACGGAAAAAGGCCGCTCCTAGGATACTATTGGGTTCAAATTGAATCATATTATCTAAATCCCGTTTTGCTAGAGCTTTCATCACTGCTGCCACGCTGCTGGAAGTAATCGATCCCGAGGAGTGCCAAACTTCTACAATTGCGGGTTTTTCTGGACTATAACCAGCAGTTTTTAGTAATTGTTTTGCTTGCTCTATATTATGGTTGCCATAGCGCTCTTTAAACACCGGTTGTGACTCGGAAAAAGTAGTAGGAATGAGACTAAAAAGAGGTATCCCTTGACCTTGTAAAATGCGATCATTAAGTAAATCTCGATCGACTAGAGAAGCAATTGCTTGTCGCACTAAAATATTATCGGTGGGTTCACTTTTGAGATTGACGCTCATAAAGTTAATTGCTGCCCCAGAAGATTCGATCGCTTGCCATTTTCCCTGGGCTGCTTCTGTGCGTAATTTTCTCACTTGAGGAGGCAGTAAAGATTGATAAGCAATATCCACCGCACCTGTTTGAAAACCGTTAAATAAATTGGCAGGATTCGAGAGATAAATTTGCACATTAACTCCCTTATTTTTGGCCGGTTCTCCCCAATAGCGATCGAAGGCTTCTAAACTAAAAGAATCGCTAGTAACTGCTTTTAATCGATAATGTCCTGTGCCGATAAATTCTTCGGGTTTAAATTTACCCTCGCCAATTTGATAAAATTTGGGTGAAACCGCACAGGCTCCGGGGTAAGCTAAAAGAGCGGGAAAAGCGGCAAAAGGTCTTGTTAGTTTAATAGTAATTTCGTCTTCTTTTGTAGCGGTGATTTTATCAATTGTATCCCGGAGAAGAAAGGACGGTTCGCCACCATTTTTGATGAATCTTTCTAGGGAAAACTTCATCGCCTCTGCGTTAAAAACCGTGCCATCATGAAAGATAACTCCCCGACGTACTGGGATAGTATAAGTCAAACCATCGGGGCTAATTTGGGGCAATTCCGTGGCAAGGAGAGGCTTTAAATTAGTGGTTCCTTCGGCGTAGGTGTAGAGAGTTTCACCGAGATTATAAATAATAAAAAGTCCCGCTAACTCATAACTATCGGCCGGATCGATCGAGCGTGGTTTTAGGGTTGTCCCAATCATCAGGCGATCGCTATCTACTTGTAGTAAATTGGAATTAGTGGACTGACAGCCCACAGTCAGAAGAAGACAGAGGCAAAATAAACTTAAATAGCGATAAAGTTGGTGTAAAGGTTTCATCGATAGCGATTAACGGCAGCTAGGTATCAATCAATCCTATCATTTTTGTGCATAATCTTTTCCCCTAGGTTCCCTTAAGGAACTAGGTTGATTGCCTAATTGGTTGGGGAAAATTCTTCAATAACTGCACTGATTACCCAGACAATTAAACTAAATTTTCTGGTCGATGATGGCAAAAACTTGATCAATTTGGACAAGAAGAAGACCCTGGGCAGCAAAGGGTTTAAATGGTTCAGAATAGCTGGAGCTATGGAGGCAGATAGCAACCGATTAGAAACTCATCTTCTTTTATCTATCAGCCATTTAAGTAAGTAGTTATAATTAAATTGAAGATAGATTTTGCCTCTGATCCCCCCTTAGTCCCCCCTTGATCCCCCCTTAGTCCCCCCTTAGTCCCCCCTTGATAAGCTATCCATTAGTCGGATCTTTCTTAACAAAAAGAGAAGAAACTTAAAAAAAGGGGAAACGATTGATAGGTATAGTTTTGAAAGAAGGAATTAAGGTGGAGGTAAGCAAAAAAATGGAGAAATGGGCAGCCCAAGAAT
>NZ_JADBVE010000272.1:0-9473 GCF_020245285.1 Microcystis sp. M31BS1 | reverse complement strand
CAGCGAATTGAGGAGGTAAAATGTTTTCTTGAGGAAGGGGGACGTGGACGCCGCTATCTCTTGTTGTGAAGGATGGTCAGAGCCGCAAGTTGAGAATTTTATTACTTATTTAAACAAGCATAAACATCGAATTGTCAATTATGGTTATTTGCAGGCAGAGGGGATTTCCATTGGCTCTGGCTCCGTCGAATCAAAAATTAAACAAATTGCTCATCGTCTTAAAATTACTGGTGCAAGTTGGCAATCTTGTAATGTACCGCAAGTCCTTCGTCATCGCTGTGCTTATCTAAATGGTTGCCTTTTTTAACTTTTTTATTGATCTCATTAAGCATTTCTACTTATTGCAAAGGTGAGATGCTCCCGATTTATATTACCTCGTTCCCCATCTCTTTTGCCAAAAATAATTTCCCCTACATATCTTTATTTTTGCTCTAGTTAATTTTTGGTGATTGCTATCAGATTACAACATCTGCTCGAAAACTTGACAGACACGGGGTTGAAAGCGCTGACGGTGTTTTATTTTTAAAAAAGGGCGCGTAAATTCGAGATAGCGAGGGGATAAACCGGAAGTATCGATGACTCGAATCGATCGCAATGTGCCTAATTCTAATTCCTTTTGAACCATCAATTCGGAAATCCCGGCAGCTGCCGAACTATTCTCGATGATTGCCTTCACCATTTCTCCCGTATTTAACAGCAAAGTCACCTTTAATGTGCGTAAATCGATGCCCCAATTCTGTAACGCTTCCTCGAATCTTTGTTGAGTTCCCGATCCCGATTCTCGCATTACCCAAGGGGTTTCCACTAATTCCGGCAATTCGATCGCTTCTCTTTTATACCAGGGATGAGAACGTCCGACAATAATTAATAGGCGATCGCTGCCGACGATCTCCTGTTCTAAACAATGTGTTAAATCACTCTTGACTTCTCCCTCGATTAATGCTAGGTCAAAACGTCCGTTAGCCGTACCCAGACAGATTTCTTCCGTATTAGCTAGGGTGCAGTTGATCTTAATTGCCGGATAGCGCTCCTGAAAATCGCTAATTTTTGCCGGGAGCCAATAGTTACCAATAGTCAAACTCGACCCTAATTGTAGTTCTCCCCGTTGCAAGTCGTTGAATTCCGCTAATCCCCTTTCTGTCAAAGTCACCTGGGTAAGAATGCGTTGCGCTTCTAATTGCAATAAACGTCCTGTTTCCGTGATCTCGATGTGACGACCGACGCGATGGAATAATTTCACCCCGTATTCATTTTCTAGGGAGGCAATGGCGGCACTGACGGCCGGTTGGGTGATATATAAAGCTTCTGCTGCTTTGGTGAAGTGGAGATGTTCGGCAGTCGCGAGAAAGATTTCTAGTTGATCTAGGGTCATTCTGGCCATGGCAAGGGGTTTTTAGTCTCTATTGGTCTTTCCATCATTTTAATTTATTAAATCAACAAGAAAGAATATTTGATTTTATTAATGGCTCTTTCTAGAGTAGAAGTAGGGCGATCGAGACCAGAAGAGCCGATTCAGAAAAAAATCCTATGACTACCATGATTACTGCCATATCCACAGCAATAGCGGCCTTTATTGCCACCAATCTCGATGACATCCTGATTTTGACGATTCTTTTCGCCCAGGTCAATAAACTTTTTCGCCGTCGTCATATCGTTATCGGTCAGTATTTAGGCTTTATCCTGCTGATTTTGGCGAGTTTAACCGGCTTTTTCGGGAGTTTCTTGATTCCGGCTCAGTGGATTCGTTTTCTCGGTCTTTTGCCGGTGATTTTCGGGATTAGGAGTCTCTGGCAGCGAGAAGAAACCGAGACGGATAATAATCCCGAGGTGGTCGTAGGATCAGCAGCGTCTTCTCCTTTGGCGGCCTGGTTTTCTCCTCAAACCGGTGCTGTGGCGGCAATTACCATCGCCAATGGCAGCGATAATATCGGCATTTATCTGCCGCTGTTTGCTAGTAATACCTGGCAAAATTTAGTCACTATCGTCAGCGTTTTTCTGATCTTGGTGGGTGTTTGGTGTTTTACTGCTCATCAGTTGACTAAATTACCAGCGATCGCTAATTTAATTAGCAGTCACGGTAGCCACTTTGTCCCCTGTGTGCTGATCGGTTTGGGTGTGTTTATGATCAAGGAAAGTCTTCCCCTCGCTTTCTTGGCCCTATCCTTAAGCTATGGATGGGCGCTTTTCCAGCAACAAGCAAACCCTATTTAATTTCTGATTCAATACAAATACATTTAAAAATAGATTTTAGATTTTTTCCATACCATCTATAACTCAAGTGCCATAGAATAACATCATCTTCTCAAGCGGTCAACTTGAAACCGACCCCTAGTCATCTCGATCATGTTATTTTTTCTCAAATCACCAGTGACGGAAAGCAAGACCAGCATTAAACCGAAAAAAGTCAATCCCAATCGAGTCCGCGATCATCTGGCCAATGAACGCACCTATCTGTCTTGGATGCGAACAGCGATCGCATTAATGGGTTTTGGTATGGTTATCCTGCGTTTACGGGCCTTTCATCCTCCTCTAGTTCCCCGGCCCGGTTATGGCTGGAAATTAGGCTTAATGTTTGCTTTAGTGGGTTTATTGACCGTATTTTTGACCACGGCCCATTATTTTACAGTCAGACGAGATATAGATGAAGATACCTACGAACCAGCCGATCGATGGGTACTACTATTTAGTTTAGCGATCGTTATTCTCGGTGCGGGAATTATCTATTTTGTCGCCACCAGTCCCGATCTGTTGATGGGTAGTATGATCACTTTCGAGTGAACTTTGGGGATTAGGTGGGTTGCAGTAAGCGCCAACTGACCGTGACTAGAACCGTATAAAGCAGTATTTTTAGGGCATTTTTGGGGAAATATTCCGATAATCTTGCTCCCACTACTACCCCCGGTATCCCACCCAACCAGATGGGAAGTACCAGATTCCAATCGACTGTTCCTAACCCCAGATGACCGATGGAAGTACAGGTTAAGAGGATGGACGCTTGCGATAGATCTGTACCGACTAATTTGCGAGAATCAAGCTGAAAAAAGGTCATCAAGACCAATGCAAATAAGGAACCACTGGAAATACTGGTTAAACCGACCAAATAGCCTAAAACTGCCCCTAATATCGTTGTTTTTATCTGACCAGAGCGAGTGGTTAAATCTAATTTTGGCCAGGACCAAGGGGACAAATCGGGAAAAAATAAGGAGATTAGTAGTTCCAGGGCCGCTAGGACAGTCACGATCATCAAGACAAGACCGATGATAGGAGGCAACCATTGATCGAGATTGAGAGAGCTATTCTGCTGAAAATAGCGAAAACCGACTAATCCTAACAGAGAACCGGGTACACTGCCAATTACTAGCCATTTTACCACTTCTAACTCGATCGTTTGCTGTTGCCAGTGACGAACGGTGCCGACCACTTTCATCAACCCGGCCGCTACCACATCGGAACCCACTGCGGTGGTAGCGGGAACCTGAAATACAAAGATTAATAGGGGTGTAATCAAGGATGAACCGCCAATTCCCGTTAATCCCACGACAATTCCGATAAAAAAGCTAAATATTGTCAATAAAGAATAGTCCATTTTTGCCTCAGTTGTCTCTTTTCTCCGGTGTGTTTCTGGTGGTTAAGGGACAAAATTAGTTAATTAAGCCTTTAGAACCGACTAAAAGAGCAAAAAAGAGTATTAGTAAGCTTTTATCGCTGTTTAATCTTTTAGTCTCTGTTTATAACCAGTAATCTCCGAATCGAAACTTAATTTTCTTGCTATCTTGTAAAATGTAAGTGTATTTTAATACGATTGCGATTGAATCATGGTTAAAATACGGTCAAACCCTATACATTTTTTGCCAGAGGATTAACCACCGTGAGTATCATCATCGAGCAAGTATCGAAAAAATTTGGAACCTTTACTGCTTTAGACAACATCAACCTAGAGATCAAATCGAATCGTCTGGTGGCACTGCTGGGGCCGTCCGGTTCGGGAAAAACCACCCTCCTGAGAGCGATCGCAGGATTAGAACCTCCCGACACAGGCAAAATTATCATCAACGGCAAAGACACAACCAATTTAAATGTCAGAAAAAGGAACATTGGCTTTGTTTTTCAGCATTATGCGCTTTTTAAACACCTGACGGTGCGTCAGAATATCGCTTTCGGTTTAAAGATTCGCAAAGCTGCCCCGGACTACATTCAAAAACGAGTGGACAATCTCTTGAGTTTAATTCAATTGCAGGGATTAGGCGATCGCTATCCGGCCCAACTATCCGGGGGTCAACGTCAACGGGTTGCCCTGGCCCGGGCCTTAGCGGTGGAACCGGAAGTATTATTATTAGATGAGCCTTTTGGGGCCTTGGATGCCAAAGTTAGAAAAGAGCTAAGGGTTTGGTTGCGACAGTTACACGAGGAGGTCCATGTCACCAGTGTTTTTGTCACCCACGACCAGGAGGAAGCCATGGAAGTGGCCGACGAGATCGTAATTTTCAATGAGGGTAAAATCGAACAGGTGGGAACTCCCGATCAGGTGTACGATCATCCTGCCTCTGCTTTTGTGATGAGTTTTATCGGCCGGGTGAATGTTTTACCACCGACCTCGGCTGCACTCTTCGAGCAGCTTGGGGGGGGTACTAACGGAGTCAAGATTTTTATTCGTCCCCACGACCTAGAAATTCTCTCTTCTCCCAATGGGTCTAGCATTGCGGCAAAAGTCGAGCGCATTATCCATCTGGGTTGGGCCATCGATGTGGAATTAATTCTACCGGATCGCTCTCTCCTGATTGCCCATCTGAATCGAGAACAACTGGATCAACTGCATCTCCAAGTCGGGGAGCAAGTTTATGTTCGTCCTCGGGATGCTCGCGTTTTTGCTTAAAAGTAAACGTTCCAAAACTCGATTAAATTCTGTGGTGCGATATAGAGTTTTTCTCCTTGTCCCAATAATAGACTTGTCGCACCCACAGCATCGCCATACATGGTGTGATCAGGTTCCGCACAAAGTCACAGGCACTCATCGTCAAAGATACTATCGCGACTTACGGCATAGTCGGATAAAAGTGCGCTGCCTCGATCGTGACTACTTGCCCAATCCCGAAAAGCTTGCGCTCGTTCCGTCGGTGTTGCCGTCTCGTAAAAAGGTGTTTTTGGCTCTATCAGTTGTTTTAGCATTGTCTCCAAGAGAATTTCTACCTTTTCTGGTGATTGGTGACTAATTCTTGCCAAAATCTCGGCAATTGCCTTTAAATCTTGCTGATGGGCTTTTTTAAAGTCTAGCAGCATTTCCGCTCCCTCCCCATCTAGCGATCGCTGAGAAAAAGGAGTAATTTCCATAGATATTGCTCTCCTTGAAAACCGCTAAAACTTGATTCTGCCATAAAAACTTTTTTTAGAATAGATTGGGATCGACACCGATCGCCCCTTCACCGTCCGCATCTTGTAGGTTAGCACCGTCTAAACGAGCATTAGTGAGATTGGCCTTCTCTAAGTCAGCTTTTTGCAGATTGGCGTTGGTTAAGTTTGCTCCTTGCAGGTTAGCTTTTTCTAAATCTGCACCTAAGAGATTGGCCTTGCTTAAATCGGCTCCCGCTAGGAGAGTTTTGCCGAGGTCGGCTCCCCGGAGGTCAGTCCCTTTGAGATTAGCACCCTGTAGGTTAGTTCTTTCTAGATCCGCTTGACTGAGGTTTGCTCCTTCTAGATTGGCCGAGGACAAGTTTAAATCTTTGAGGCTAATTCCGTTAAAGTCACAACCGACACAGGCGTTAGTTGCCTGTAGTTTTTGCAGATTATCGGCGGCAGCTGGCTCGACCAGAGTAATTTTTGCCGGTGCGCCGCCAGTGGGGGTAACGGCCCTAGCGATGGCAGGGTGGAAGCAAGAAAAAACTGTGATTAGCAATAGACAGAAGGCTGTCAGTAGCTTCGGTTTCATCGTTTTTGATCTCCTTGAGTGATCTTTTTGAGTCTCTGTTTTCACTCTAGGCAATGGCTTTAATAAAAACAAATATTCTTTGTTTTCAAATCCATAAATTCCCTTTATGCAAAGCTGGGAAACCCCCTCGCCCTTTCATCACTTTTATTTATTAAAACGACAATTAAGAATATTTGCTTTTATGCTTGTCCCGTACCTAAGATGATAGTGTCCGGCCAAAATCCTAGTCAAGGAGAGCGTTTTCAGCAATCTCGCCATCGATCGCAAGCTCAAGAACTTGACCTTAGATTTATACCGACAAAAAAATAGTCAAGAATCCTAGCAGCAAATACCAAGACGCATCTACAACGTCAAAGGAGTAAAAATATAATTATATGTCCCCTCAAATTCTCGATATAGCTGAAAATCTCTCTCTAACCACTTGCGGCACTATTCTCACCCTGGCAGTCTTAGAAACCATTCTATCGGCCGATAATGCCGTCGCCCTGGCCGCTTTGGTGCGAGAACTTCCCGACCCCAGACAACAACGCCAGGCCTTAAACTGGGGATTGGCCGGGGCATTTGTGTTAAGAGTTGCCCTGTTAGTCAGTGCCAGTTGGACAGTTAAATTCTGGCAGGTGGAGGTACTGGGTGCTATTTATCTGCTCTGGTTAGCGGGTAAGCATTTTTGGCAGAAATTTTTGAATATAGAAATAGAAGACGAAAATTTTGCCCTTAATCTCGCCATAGAATCTTTTGGCCGTGTTATTGTTTTGATTGCTTTTACGGATCTGGCTTTTTCCCTCGATAGTGTGACAACAGCGATCGCCCTAGCCGATCGATTCTGGATTCTCCTGACTGGTGGTATTTTGGGAATGTTAGCCCTACGATTTTTAACCGGTTTATTTGTCAGGTGGTTAGCTGAGTTTGTTTACCTACAAGATGCGGCCTATCTGACGGTTTTAGCGGTAGGGGGAAGATTGTTATTAAAAGCTTGTCAACCAACCTATTTGCCGCCAGAGTGGATGGTATTGATGATGGTGGCGGCCTCCTTAAGTTGGGGCTTTTCTAGGCGTGTTGTGGTGGAATAAGTCTAGTAGCAAGGGATTTTCTCAATTTTTTAGGAGCGTGTCAACCGTTATACTCCGGGACGACGGGCGACTGTGACATAATTTGTGACTAGGTACGGTAACAGTCGCTAGTGAACCCCGTTAGCCTTGGAGACTTCCTTGCTAGACACCATTTCCACCCTATCCTCAAAACTAACAGCGATCGAATCCACGGGAAATCCTCTCCCGAAAGTTGCTACTTGTTCCTCTACCTGTCGTTACTGTCGGTTTTATAAGTTTCAGGGGAGAGGAAACGGCTATTGTCAACGCTTGGGAGTCCCGGTCCACAGTCATTGGCGCGCCTGTCCTTTGATTTGTCCACCTTTTGCCCCTTCTTGGGAAAGGTCGGAAAATGGGGAATTTTAAGTATTTATCTGGATTTTACTACCTGTATCGAGCAATTTTCTCCCCATCCCGCTCCCTGCGAGGATGGGGTTTTAATCGAAACCGATGCTTTCCACTCCACCGCTATCGGGACTGGTGGCGACAAAATAGAGAATTCCTGACCCTAGACAAGCGATCGCTATACTAAAGCAAATAATCCAGACTTGAGCGGGTTCGTAGCTATTACTATCGATCGCTCGCCGGATGAGAAAATACCGGCGCGTGGCGATGACAACGGTTAATAATCCCACCATAGCGAAGACAAAACCCAACAACCAACCTAGTCCTAGAGATGACGAAGATGCCGTCCGTAAACGCAAAATGACCAGACCAAAACCCATCAAAGCGATGGAGGCACGCATCCAAGACAGATAGGTGCGTTCGTTGGCCGAATGATCTCGCCAGTAATCAGGGTTAAATTTCTGCTTTGTCTTTCGGGATTTAAATAGCATAGAGGAGTTCCTCGCAGTGAAATTCAATAAAATCAAGTATTCTTTCTTCTGGTTTTAATAAATTGTTTTTATCATCTAGTTTTTCGCTTATCTTTAACCAATTCAAGGGACTTAAGCAGATTATCATCCATAAATAGGGGGAGTTTACCGTCCCATCTTTCGATCGCTTTGTTCTGTAAAACTTCTGGACTTAAGGAATCTTGGAGAATGCGATGAGCTTCCGCCTCTCCTTTAGCCAGATTGATTTTCACTTCCGATTCTTTCAGAGCTTTCAGCACCATAAAACCGGCTTTTTTGGCTTCCTGTTCGGCAATTTGTTTGGCTTCCACCGCATCGGTAAAGCGATCAGAAAAGTTGACATGAACCAAAGAAATATCATCGACACCGATATGATAATTTTTCAGTCTTTCGCTCAAACGAATATCTACTTCCCCTTTCACCTCCTCCCGTTTAGTAATTAATTCTTCGGCGGTATATTTAGCCATAACTGCCTTGAGAATTTCCTCCACTGCCGGATCGATTACTCGTTCAATGACAGCCGCTTCATCGCCAATTTGTTGAAAAATAGTATTAACTTCTGATGCTAAAATATGCCAATTCATGGCCACATCTGTGAATACTTCCTGTAGGTCTTTGGAGGAAGCTTCGGCCGCTATCTGTTGTTTTTGAATTCTCACACTTAGTTTTTTCACCGTGTTAACAACGGGAATAATCCCGTGAATACCCTCATTAAGTATTTTATCCTGTACTTGACCAAAAACCATTAAAACCCCTCTTTCTCCCGCATTGACAATCACGAAAGGATTAAAAATAATCGCCAAAATTAATAACAAAAAAAAGAGATTGCTTGGTCTAGCAAAAAGGCGGATTTTGAGCATTTTAATTGGTAATAGAGATAGTTTATGGGATGGGATTACAAATCAATAAAATGGCTGATTTTATCTATTTTAATAATTTTAGCAACTAGAAAATGAAGGTAAACTTGTCCTATATTATTTAGATGAAGTCAGATTTAGTCTCGTTATTTCTTTCCCTTCTGGCTGGCAAAATATCGGGAAATAATTGTCTATTTATAGTTACCATAGTCGCCGATTAAATGTTTTAGTGATCATGAATTAAAACGATTATCTCGTTAGTTTTAGTCAGAAAGTTGACCAGAAAAGCATTTATTTATCCAAGAAAGTAATCGGGGTTATCCAGAAGTAATTATAACAAAATTTTCCTTGTCTTAAATAGTACATTCTCAGTCCACCAGTCTAGCTGGTACTTTCTTTTATAGCAATTACCTTAACATAATCTAGTTTCGGCATAAAAGATATTTTGTATAAAGGATATCTCGATAAATTGACTCGCAAAAATGGCTATGGTAGAACCCTAAATACAGTAAACGGATAAGCCTACTGTACTTAGGGTTTGCTGAAAAAGTTTTTCGTGGGGGCAGGGTGTGGGGTGTGGGGTGTGGGGTGTAGGGTTTTACCGATTTTCAGGCTCTTCGGTTTGTGTTATGCAATGGACGGGGGTTATAAGGGATGGAACCCTTATATAGAAAGGCATTTAGCGATTTTTGTCAATTGTTTTTGCTCTAGAGCGAACTAATCAATTAAGTCTCTTGCCAGATAAGGATTT
>NZ_JADBVE010000271.1:0-3289 GCF_020245285.1 Microcystis sp. M31BS1 | reverse complement strand
CCAAGCTTTTCTGGTCGGAACCCCCTAAGCCGAGTTTTCAAGGTGCTGCGCCGTCCACTTGGTTTTCGAGACTGGCCTTTTAATTCTAACGTAAAGCCAACCTAGAACGGCGGGGTTTCAGACCCAAAATTTCCGATGACCGACGGCTAAAATAACTGACTTCGTCTCCCTCCCCGGTCAAGATTGAAAGCGATAAGCTAGAGTGTGAGAAGTGAAAACCTTTTAATCTCGTTTCGCCCCTAGAGGATAATAGCTCGATGTTGCGAATTATCACAGAGCCATGGTCAGCCAGAACGGAACTGAGACGAATTCGGGAACGGTTCGACGATCCGGAAATTCGGGAAAAAGAATCGCTTGTCCGAGAGATTGTCGATCAGGTGCGACTTTCTGGCGATCGCTCGTTGGTGGATTACACACAAAAATTCTACCAACAGTCCCTTAATCTACAACAACTTAAGGTGAGTGGCTCGGAACTCGATGCTGCTTATCAACAGGTGTCGCAGGATTTATTAAATGCGATCGCTGTTGCCTGTGCAAAAATGGAGGCTTTTCACCGTCAGCGTCTTCCCAAAGCTTGGGTGCAGTTTCCTGAAGATGGTACGGTTCGGGGGAAACGCTATCAACCGGTTAACAGTGTGGGAATTGTCGTTCCTGATGGTAAACGAGCCTATCTCAGTTTATTGCTCCAACAGGCGATTCCTGCCAAAATAGCGGGGGTTAAACGGATTGTCATGGTATCTCCTGCTGATGAGGATTTACGCATCCATCCGGCGATTTTAGTGGCAGCCCAATCGGTGGGTATTAGTGAAATTTATCGGGTGGCTGGACCACAAGCGATCGCTGCTTTAGCCTACGGCACAAAAACGATCGCTCCTGTGGAGATGATTGCTGGAATAGGTGATTTTTATACTAATTTGGCTAAAAAACTGGTTTCTGACCATGTAAAAATCGATTATCTCTCTATTACTTCTGATTTGGTTATTATTGCCGATAATCAGGCTAATCCCAGACAGTTGGCCCTAGATCTATTAGCGCAAGCGGAACAGTATTCCCTAGCGGCTGCGATTTTATTGACGACGGATAAGGCTTTAGCTTTAATAGTACAGGAAGAAGTACAAAAACAGTTACAGATACATCCCCAGAGATTGTTAACGGAAAAAGCGATCGCTCATTATGGTTTAATCGTGGTGGTGGAGTCATTGGAAAAAGCGATCGAATTATCGAATCTTTTTGCTCCCACCCATTTATCCTTAATGATCGATGAACCTTGGGAAAAGCTATCTTCTGTGAGACAATCGGGAACTATTCTCCTCGGTTCTACTACTCCAAAAGCGGTGGCTGATTATTTGGGTTGTCCCGTGGGAGTGGAAACTTTTCTCGATTCCGCTACTTTGATCGAATATCCTGCCGATTCTTTCGCCTCCATAGCCCATAATCTACAAATATTAGCCCAAGCGGAGGGCTTTACGGCAACGGATGCGGGTATAGAATCCCGAGGCCAGGACAAGAACTAGAAAAACTATAATCTTCTCAAAGCAACGATTGGGTCTAATTTAGCGGCACGATGAGCGGGAACAACACCGAAAATCAGACCGATGGCGCTGGAAACTCCTAAAGCGAGAATTATGGCAGGGATTGAGACACTGGTGGTTAAAGCAGCAAAAATTCCCGCTAGATACATTCCTTGAATGCCGACAAAAATCCCGATAATTCCGCCAGTGGTGGCTAAAATCACCGATTCAATCAGAAATTGACCTTTTATATCCCCTTCTTTCGCTCCTAAAGCCTTTCTTAACCCGATTTCTTGGGTTCTTTCCGTGACTGACACGAGCATAATATTCATGACACCGATTCCCCCGACAAAAAGGGAAATACTGGCGATCGAGGCTAACATTCTAGTTAAACTATCGTTAGTTTCTTTGGCCATTTCTAAGACTGCGGTTTGGGGGAAAACCTGCACATAATTCTCGTCGCTGACCTGATGACGCATTTGCAGCAGGTTGCTAATCTGAAACTGAGCGGCTTTAATTTGGGCAGAGTTTTTGGCCAAGACAGAAATATGAGTCAGGGGAATGCCATAGATAGCTCTGCGGCCTTGAACCTGATTAGACATGGTAGTTAGGGGAATTAAAGCTCGATCGTCCTGATTAGCCTCAAATAAGGAGCCTTTCGCCTGTAAAACTCCAATGACTTGAAAACTAAGATTGCCGATGCGAAGATTTTCGCCGACGGGATTGCGATTACCAAAGAGATTTTTGGCTAATTCCGATCCCAAGACAATCACCCGATTATCCCGTTTCAGGTCAGATTCCATAATAAATCTACCTTTAGATAGTTGACGGTTACGCACGTTTAGGTACTCGGCTCCCACCCCGATTAGGGGGCTATTACTGGTTCTATTACCGAAGGATAAAATTCTTTTACCGCTCAATTCGGGAGAAATGGCGGCAATGGCGGGAACTTGAGATGCGATCGCTTGAGCGTCTTCGTAGGTGAGCGGCCGGGGATTAGGAATTGTCCGCCGGACATTGCGCGAGGAGGTGGACACAAATAAAACATTCGGACCGAGGGCTTCAAACTGCTCGATAGCAACTTTTTGCGCTCCTTCACCCACTCCCACTAGGGCAATGACGGAGGCGTTACCGATAGCAATTCCTAGCATGGTCAGACCACTACGCAGTTTATTGGCCATCAAAGCGGAAAAAGCCATTTTCAGGTTTTCGAGCATTTCCATGGTTAGTTATATTCAGTGATCAGTAAACAGTGATCAGTAAACAGTGATCAGTAATCAGTAATCAGTAATCAGTGATCAGTAAACAGGTATAAAGATAAAGATATAGCGGTTCTCACACCTGTGTGGCACACTTAAACCTTTGCTAATTAAGCTTTTCAACATCGATAGTGTACCTCTTGCGAACAGGAAACGCTATAACTAACGGCTCTTCGTTACTTGGTATGATTCGATCAGGGGGCATAAATCGACTAAATCCTTATAGGGCAAGAGACTCAATTGATTAGCTCGTTCTAGATAGAAAACAATTGGCAAAAATCGAAGCAATGTCTTTCTATGTAAGGGTTTTATCCTTTATAACCCCCCTCCATTGCATAACACAAACCGAAGAACCCTTAAAACTTACATCTGATAACTTACATCTGATAACTTACATCTGATAACTTACATCTGATAACTTACATCTGATAACTGATAACTGATAACTGATAACTGATAACTGATAACTGATAACTGATAACTGATAACTGATAACTGATAACTGATAACTGATAACTG
>NZ_JADBVE010000270.1:0-30627 GCF_020245285.1 Microcystis sp. M31BS1 | reverse complement strand
TTGGTATCAGAGCTATCAGATTTTTAGGGCTAATTGTGCATCTGCTGGGCAAACAAATTAGCCTGTAATTCAGAGCCGGCAATCGTTTTGACGATTTAGATAAAATTTTCAATGTGACACTTTAGGGTGCGGAATGTGGGTTGGAATATTCTGGCGGAAGATCGATCGCAAGCACTTGAAATCTGTTCTAACAATAGTTACACTTCTTTAGAATAGATACACTTTTCAAGGGATAATGTAGGTCGGCTAACTCTTGCACTTAACCGTCGAGATTGTTGGGCTTATATTTGACCCTGAATATAAAAAGCGTCTAAGTGGACACTAAATTGTCAATAGGAGGAGCGTAGTCAATGGGACTACCTTGGTATCGAGTACACACAGTCGTTCTCAACGACCCGGGCCGTTTAATTTCCGTTCACCTGATGCACACCGCACTGGTAGCGGGTTGGGCTGGCTCCATGGCCCTCTATGAGCTTGCTATTTTTGACCCCAGTGACCCCGTATTAAACCCGATGTGGCGGCAAGGAATGTTCGTGCTGCCCTTCATGGCCCGTTTAGGTGTCACCGGTTCTTGGGGTGGCTGGAGCGTCACCGGCGAAACTGGTGTTGACCCCGGTTTCTGGTCTTTTGAAGGCGTTGCCGCCGCTCATATCGTTTTATCCGGTCTGCTATTCCTAGCGGCGGTTTGGCACTGGGTTTTCTGGGATTTAGAATTATTCGTCGATCCCCGCACGGGCGAATCTGCCCTCGATTTGCCGAAAATGTTCGGTATTCACCTGTTCTTATCCGGTTTACTTTGCTTTGGTTTCGGTGCTTTCCATCAAACAGGCCTTTGGGGTCCCGGGATGTGGGTTTCCGATGCCTACGGTTTAACCGGTCATGTGCAGCCCGTAGCTCCCGAATGGGGACCTGCTGGTTTTAACCCCTTTAACCCCGGGGGTGTGGTAGCTCACCACATTGCTGCGGGTATCGTCGGGATTATCGCCGGTTTATTCCATTTAACCGTTCGTCCCCCCGAAAGACTCTATAAAGCCCTGAGAATGGGTAATATCGAAACGGTGCTTTCTAGCAGTATCGCCGCCGTTTTCTTTGCGGCTTTCGTCGTGGCTGGAACCATGTGGTACGGTAATGCTACCACGCCGATCGAACTCTTTGGCCCGACCCGTTACCAATGGGATAAGGGCTATTTCCAAGAAGAAATTGAGCGTCGCGTCGAGGCCAGCATCGCCAATGGGGCCACCATCGCCGAAGCTTACCAAGCAATCCCCGAAAAACTGGCTTTCTATGATTATGTCGGTAATAGCCCCGCTAAAGGTGGTTTATTCCGTACTGGTGCCATGGATAGCGGTGACGGTATCGCTAAATCTTGGTTAGGACACCCTGTGTTCAAAGATGGCGAAGGTCGCGTCCTGAGCGTGCGTCGGATGCCTAACTTCTTTGAAACCTTCCCCGTTGTCCTGACTGACTCGGAAGGTATCGTTCGCGCTGATATTCCTTTCCGTCGTGCGGAATCGAAACTGAGTATCGAACAAAGTGGTGTTACCGTTTCTTTCTACGGTGGCGCTCTCGATGGTCAGGTCTTCAGCGATCCTGCTGATGTGAAGAAATTTGCCCGTAAAGCGCAACTCGGTGAAGCTTTCGAGTTTGACACCGAAACCCTGAAGTCTGACGGGGTATTCCGCACTTCTCCGAGGGGTTGGTTTACTTTCGGTCATGCTGTCTTTGCTTTACTATTCTTCTTCGGTCACATCTGGCACGGTTCTCGTACCATCTACCGCGACGTATTCGCCGGGGTCGATCCGGATCTGGAAGAACAAGTGGAATTCGGTTTATTCCAAAAATTGGGTGATCTTAGCACTCGTAAACAAGAAGTTTAGTTTTAGCTAAATCATCTATATAACTAAAGGAGTCAAGTCTTTGACTCCTTTTTTTTGTTGATTATTAGTTCTCCTGCAAACGTGAGACTAAATCCTGTTTAAAAGGTATAGGAAAGTGGGGTGTAGGGTGTGGGTTTTTAAAGTTCGATCGAGCTTTACTTTAAACCGAATAGTGAAAAAACCGCTAGTTATTTCTATAACTAACGGTTTTTTGCCCGGGGAAATTACCCGTATATGGAATTACATAGAGGAACCTAAACCGGCGTAAGCTCCGTAGAAGAAAAGACCAACCACGGCGATAACGCCTAGACCGGCGATGGTGGCGACTAACCACAAAGGAATACGACCTTCTGCGAACATGAATAACACCTCCTAATTGCGATGAGAATAAATCGGGACTAATTAGTTAAAGAAATAGCTGGAAAATAAAATTCCCAAGACAGCAACTAGGAGTAAACCTAGGTAAAGAGAAGTACGATTTAACTCGACGGCTTGCCGATTCGGATTAGGTGTTCTTTCCATAATTGTTCTCCTAGCGTTGAATAAACTGCATTGCCGCAATTGCACCGATAAAGAAGACAGTGGGAACCGCTAAGGTATGAACTGCCAACCAGCGAACGGTGAAAATGGGGTAAGAAATGGGTTGATTGGGATTACCACTAGCCATTGTTTTTATCCTTAATTAAAGTAAACTACTGATTAAACTGCTCGATTTGATTTTTGGCCTCAAAGCGATCATTAATGATCGGTAATTCTTGACGCTCTTGAGTGTAATACTCATCGGGACGGGGAGTGCCAAAAACATCGTAAGCTAAACCGGTACTCACGAATAACCAACCTGCGATAAACAGCATGGGGATGGTGATGCTATGGATAATCCAGTAACGAATACTGGTAACGATATCGCCAAAAGGACGTTCGCCGGTACTACCTGACATGGACGGTTCTCCTCGGAATGATAGGACTTGAAAAATTCAATCTCTATAATAGAGACTTTCTTGACCCTGAGACAAGTTTTAGGCCGGTTCGCTCGGGGGATTATATTTCAGTAAAACCCCATTTTGTCCCAAGACAAAACCCTTGTCGGAATTGATAAAAACAATTCGATAGAGATTGGAGGGGACACTTTCCACGGCGCGATCTTTTTGCCAAGATTGGCCGTTGTCATCACTGACCAACAGATTGCCGCTACCACCAGCGACCCAAATTTCTTCGGGAGTGCGGTAGTTGAGGTCCAAAAGTCCCCAACTGGTGGAAAACTCGGGGAATACCTTATCTTCCCATGTATCGAGATCATTGGGGCTAGTAAATTGTAGTTGACCACCCCGGGCCAGGGCCCACAGTTCCCCATTTTCACCATAACCGACTTTTTGTAAGCGGCGGGAGGAAAGACGATTGTGGGGTTGCCATTCTGTTGACCCCGGTTCCCAGGTGGAATAAAAGTTACCGCGTGCGGAAACGGCCACGTATTTACCATCATGGGAACGAACAATTGTCCGGGCCACACCCACAGCACCTTCCACTAAAGCTTGCCAAGTTTTGCCCCCGTCTTTGGTGCGGTAGATAGCGCCTAAATCCGTGACCATTTCGGCGGTTTTGTCGTTAAGGGCGATAATTCCGTAGGGGGAACCGGGTAATTTTTCACTTAAGGGGATACGGGACCAGCTGCTGCCCCCGTCTTCGCTATGGAGAAGAATTGAGGGTTTACCGACAATCCAACCCTCTTGGTCGTGGAAACTGACGGCGCTAAAGCTAACTTTTTCTTCGCCAAGGTTGAGGACTTTTTGCTGCCAGCTGTCCCCCCCATCGGTGGTTTCAAAGAGGGTAGATTTGGTTCCCACTAACCAACCGTGCTGCAGGTCGTCGGTAAAGGCGATATCGGCAAAAGTGGAGTCAGTGTCGAGGGTGAGGATTTGCCAAGGACTACTGCTCAGGGATGGCACACTACTACAGCTAAAGCAGAAAAAGGCTACAGCTAGAACTATTACGAATTGTTTCAGTTTTCTCATCAATGGTTCAGAGGTATTGGTCAAGGAATCGGGACGGATTAGGGTTTGTACCCGATGGGTTACAGGCTCATAAGAGCCGTTGGATTAAAGATAATGAGTGCTTGAGTTAGTTTAAACCATATAAACTAATAAAGAAAACAAATCCTAGCGCTAAAGCCCCGAAAATCAAAATATTTTTTTGTGACGGAGTCAGACGGTTAACTCCAAAACCATAGCTAAGATTTTCTTGGAATCCCGAAGGAGCATCTTTGGCTCCGATGTTGATAAATTGGGAACGACGCACACCACACACGGGACAGCGCCACGTTTCTGGCAATTCCTCGAAGGGGGTTCCAGCGGGAGTGTTGGTTTTACTATCTCCCTTGCTGGGGTCGTAAACGTAGCCGCAGGAGCGACATTCGTAGTTGGCAGGGGCCTGGTCGGCTAGGGTTAGTTCTGGTGGGCGATCGCTCATAACTAAGATTAAAGGAATTTTCAACACTCTGTTACAAATTATCCTTGAAAATTGACCCCTCTCACGGCCAACCCCTGACAGAATACCAAGTTTTCAAGTCTTAAAAGGATTAGCGAGGCAGCATATCGGCTTTAAAAAAAGTAAGATTAATCTATTAGGGCTTAAATGTCTATTAAAACTTTATTAAGTTGATATTTGGGCTATTTACCCTGATTTTGGTAGTCAAATTTATTCCGAGAAATTGAGAAATTTCAGGCAGGGAAGAAATTAGGGGTCTGATTTCTCACCTCTAACCGATTATTCTTGACCAAATTGACTAAATCCCCGGCTTAATTTCTTCTTAGAGGCGAGAGTGAAGCTAAATTACTTGTCTTCATATTGAATAAATTTAATCACTTTTAGCGATCGCTTTTATATTTTGGCATAAATGGGCTGCTTCCTCGCCGTTCCCGAAAACGAAAACTTCGCAGCTCACAATTAAGATAACTGCTATCAACCTTATATTATAGGTATATCATCAACCTTACCTATCCCTTAAAAAGAGAGTAAAAATTATGTTCAACCAGCTTGATTGGAATCCTGCCTATTCAATTGAAACCCTAGAACCAAATACGGTATTTTTTCTATCTGAGCGAGAATCAATCTGTTTTCAAGAGCCGCTTTATTATCGTTTAGTAAGATTAATCGATGGTCAACGTAATCTTGATGAAATTATTGATATTCTTCAGTTAGAACTGTTACAAAATCAAGAAATCAATCCTAGTAATACTAATTCGTTCGCAGTTATTATTAATTATAGTCTGGCAATTCAAAAAGCAATTTTTCAGTTATATAAACGAGGGTTTTTGTTAGAAAAAAAAGAATTATTACCGTCTAATTTAGCAATTTTATGCCATCATCTTCAGGTTTCTCAAGCCCAAGCTTTTGAACGATTACAATCTCTGAAGGTTACGGTTAAAACCCTAGGCTCAATTCCCCAGCAAGATTTGATCAATATTTTAAATTCCTTGCAAATTCAAGTCGCAGATGAAGGGGATTTAACCATTATTTTAACCGATAATTATCTTCATCCTGATTTAGATAGTATTAATCAACAAGCTTTAGTCTTGCAAAAACCGTGGTTATTAGTTAATCCCCTGGGAAATCTAGCCTGGATTGGTCCCTTATTTGATCCCGATAAAACTGGTTGTTGGCATTGTTTGGCTCAACGATTACGAGATAATCGTCCCGTGGAGGAATTTATCATTAGACAGAGAGACAATAAGATTTCTTTAATTTCTCCTTTAGGGTTTTCTTCAGCGACAATACAGACGGTTTTAAATCTGACGGCTATGGAGGTTTTTAAGTGGATTATTCAAGGTAAAAATCAACGTTTAGAAGGAATGCTAATGACTTATGATACTTTAAATTTACAATTTCAAGAGCATATTTTAGTTAAACGTCCGAACTGTCCTAGTTGTGGATATTCTCTAAATAAAACACCTTTACCCGTGGTTTTGGGACATCGTAAAAAGGCTTTTACCAGTGATGGGGGACATCGTTTTTGTTCTCCTGAAGAAACCTTAAGAACCTATCAACATCATATCGGTCCTATTACGGGAATTGTGCGAGAATTAAATAAGATACAAGGGAATGCTTTAGTTCATACTTATGTAGCTAAACATCATTTTCGTAGTGTCTTTGATGATTTAGACAGTTTACGGCAAAATATTGGAGGTAGAAGTGCGGGAAAAGGCCGTACAGATAGTCAAGCAAAAGCAAGTGGATTTTGTGAAGCTATTGAGCGCTATTCGGGAGTTTTTCAAGGGAATGAAATCAGAGAAAAAGCGAGTTATCAAGAGTTAGGAGATAAAGCTATTCATCCTAACAAATGTATGAATTTTAGTGAAAAACAATATCAACATCGAGAAGAATGGAATGCGAAGAATCAAGGATGGTTTCAAAAAGTTCCTGAACCTTTTGATGAAACTAGAATCATTGATTGGACTCCTGTATGGTCTTTAACTGCTCAAGATTTTAAGTATTTACCGACAGGATATTGTTATTATGGTTATCATCAATCTGAACCCTTAGATTGTTGGGCAGATTCTAATGGCTGCGCCGCAGGAAATACGATAGAAGAAGCGATTTTACAAGGGTTTATGGAGTTAGTGGAACGAGATTGTGTGGCTTTATGGTGGTATAATCAATTAGTTAAACCTTCCGTTAATTTAGAGAGCTTTAATGAGCCATATTTTGAGCAATTAAAGCAATATTATGAGGGGTTAAATCGGGAGCTATGGGTGTTAGATATTACCAGTGATTTGAATATTCCCTGTTTTGCTGCTATTAGTCCGAGAAAGGAGCGGGAAGTGGAGGACATTTTGTTAGGGTATGGGGCGCATTTTGACCCGAAAATTGCTATTAGTCGAGCGTTAACAGAGGTTAATCAAATCTTACCCAATGTGTTATCTTTTAAGGAAGATGGGACAACGATTTATCCTCCCTCTGCTGATCCTTTGGCGGTTAAATGGTGGCAAACGGCAAGGTTAAGCAATCAATCTTATTTAGTTCCCGATAGTAAAATAATACCCAAAAAAAGTCATAATTATTTACAATTAGCTAGTGATGATTTATTAGCGGATGTTAAATTGTGTCAGCGAATTGTTGAGTCAAAGGAGATGGAAATGTTAGTCTTAGATCAGACTCGTCCCGATATTGGTTTAAGGGTGGCTAAAGTCATTGTCCCCGGAATGCGTCATATGTGGAAGCGTTTAGGGGCAGGAAGATTGTATGATGTTCCTGTTAGCATGGGATGGTTAAAAGAGACTTTGACGGAAGATGAATTAAATCCTTTTCCCATGTGGATGTAACCCTTGTTCATGGTCAATTATTGATGATTTTAAGTTACTTGGTGAAGATTTCGAGTTTAACTTTCATTCCCGTTTTATCTAAAAGACTGAGTAATTTATCAACAGTAAAACGGCTAATTTCTCCATTCATTAAATCACTAATTTTCGGTTGTGTTTCCTCGAAAAAAGTGGCGGCTTCTTGCTGTGTCCATCTTTTTTCTTGGATAAAAGACCGCAAGGTTAACATCAAATCGGCTCTAATTTTTAAGTTAGTTGCTTCTTCACTGTTAAATCCTAAATCTTCAAAGATGTTATCGCTACCAAAAGTGATCTCAATAGGGTTAGATTGTGTCATGGTTATCCCTCCTGTAATTGTTGTCTAAATTGAATCATTTGTTGATAACGTTGTTGTCCCAATTCAATTTCTTTTTTCGAGGTTTTCTGTGTTTTTTTACCGAAAGCATGAAGGACATAAATCGCTTCTTTAAACCTTGCCACATAAAAGATTCTGTAGGTTTCTCCTGTCCAAATTCTAATTTCTTCTGTTCCTTGACCAATAATGGGAATGGGTTTAAAATCATTGGGTTTCTCTCCCTGTTGAATAGCTCTCAGTTGAAAACCTGCTTTACGCTTTGCGTCTTCAGGAAAATCTCTAATATCTTCCCTTGACGTCCCAATCCAGTAAATGGGTTTATCTCCCATGTTGGGGTTAATGATTAAGGTTGATACCTAATTTAGTATAATATGATCATCAGTTTGTCAATTGTTCGTTAGTTGACAAGCAAGATGATGATCATTTTAGTTTAACTGAATCTAAGTAAAGTGTATCAGGGCAAATATCTCGTTCATGAGGCCATAAGCAAAGTTATTCTGGACTTAAACGTACCTGTAGGGGCAAACCCCCTGTGGTTGACCCCGTGTTGCCCCTGTAGCGCACTAAGCAATACAAGCGCGTAAATCATTAAGAGTAATCATCAACGTCATCGGTTCAAGAGGAGACACATCAAAACCTAAAGCCAAATAAAAATTCTTAGCTTCTTCTGAAATAGCATGAACAATAATTCCCCGAATACCAATGGTATCAGCCGCTTTAACAACCCGTAGCGCACCATCACGAAATAAACCGCATCCTAAACCTTGACCTTGGGAAGAAGTATCTACTGCCAATCGTGCCAAAATTACCACTGGAATTGGGTTAGGCATATTCCGCCGAAATTTACCATTAGCTGATTGTATACTAATCGCCCCGGAAGCAAGGGCGTAATACCCAACTACCCTATTGTCAACGCAGGTAACAAAAGTTCTAGTTGCACCACTGGCTTGATTAGCATAAGCTCGACGCTTCAAGCAATCATCAAGAGAAGTAATTCCGCAGGAAAAATCAGTGATTGAGTGATAACTAGCCAGAGGTTCAGGTGGTGTCAAATTCATTCCTTCTCCCAAGGTGCGAGCGTCTGCATGGTTTTGCGTAAACGTTCATTAGGTTGAGGTGGTGCATCTAGAAGTGCGATAAATTCTGCATAAGCCTCTGGACTAGCCAAAAAAATAGTACGTTCGAGCAAAGTTTCCTCCGCAGCATTCCGCGCGGCTTCCAAAATAAAATCAGTTCTATTCTTACCTTGCACTTTGGCTGCCATATCGATCAAATTGCGTTCTTCTGGCTTAATTCGCAAATTTAGGGTATTACGCGGAGTCTTACTTTTTGTTTTACTACTCATAAGATGGGTGTGTAATTCCAAACTTAATTATTTTAACATAATGTAGTGACAACGACATTACACTATGTACGATACGATACCAGGATTTTTCAGAGAGATGAGCATCATTTGATGAAAGTCTAGGCTTCAAACCTTTCCATTATAACTGATAGGTAAAAGGTATGTCACCGAAGTAACACACCTTTATTAGTGTTGGGTTTCGTTGCTTCAACCCAATCGAGAAGAAGATATGATCGCACTAATTTCTTCTTGAATCTGTTCTTTCAATAGACCTCCTGCAAAAGTCTTAAGTCGATCCTTGTACAGCAACATTTTTGAAGATTATCAACTACTAATAAATAATTAACTGAAAGTCCCTCCCATTATTGTTTCTATCGTTTGTTTTCGGATTTATGCAAGAGGTCTAATGTCATTTCTATTTTTTCAAACGTTTTCAGCTTATCTGAGGGAGTATTCTGATATAGAATTTTAACTATGGCTTTGAGGTATTCTTAGATTTTTTTCGGTCAGCATCATTTAATCCGGTCATTGTCCTTACCTCTGTTCATCAATTTCTTCTTCCTTAATATCCTATCTTTAGTATTTTTGCAAAACTGAGATGCAGCCAATTACGCATCCCTGCTTATACCAACTTAACACTATAATTTAATGTCGTTCCTTTTACTTGGTATATACCTGTCAGACCATTAGGCTGATACTCTAAACATGGAGAGCCACTCTCTTGCTTTCCCAGAACTGCCTCAACATAAGGTGTTACCAATACAGCGGTAATAGGATCGATTCCGATTTCTTTTAAATCTGGACTTGTTCGAGTTTTATTAATCGGATAGTTACCACTATTCCAGCTTGTAATATTCCAGTTCCCGTAAATATCTTGCCATAGAATCGAGAAATTCATAACAAACCCTGCATTGTTAATACAAGCGATTTTTTGCACCTGAGTCATCAATAGTACTCCTTGAATTCATTGACAAACTATTTAGTAAGATGGGATATTTTGATATAAAGAAGGCGTTGCTTAGTCAAGGCATGACAAGGAATAAGTTTAAAAATCAAAAGTCTTACAGATTTCCTCTCTCCAATCCATTGTTGAGATTGACTCATTAAGCCTATCTATTAGCAACGCCGAAATTCTGATGTTTTTAGCTCATATTTACACTCCAAGTTCCGTTGTTATTATAAGTTACATTCGCTGTCGTGTAACCAGGTGTAAAGTCACACAAGGCAGCTTGTTGAGCCGATTGAGTAAAATTCATAACTGTCCCCGGTGTGTATGTACCAGTTGATACATAGAATGTTAGTATTGGCTGACAATCAATGATCACTTGCGGTTGTGCGTTAATAAAGTTAGAAAGAACAATTCCACCATTGACCATAACAGCTGACCCTGCGTTAAAGAAAGTCGGGGGTGAATTATACTGTGCTGTGTTGATACGGAAAGCACCCGGTTGGACATTCGAGTCATAGGTAGGAGGGGTTAACCCCAATGCTTTTGTTGATGAATCGTAGGTCATCGTTGTAGAGTTAGAAGCTTGACTTCCCGATGCAGTCAAATTAATAGCCTGAATAGATGATTGATAGCCAGAGGAACTCCCGATAGGTGGGGCTGCACTAGAGGCTTCTTGCACTGCCGCATAGTATTGTACATTGGATTGGAATGTTAATATTGTGCCAGATGAATTAAATGGCTTTAACAAACGCTGATATAGGCTATTGGAATATACTTGTTGACCACCAACATAGATTGCAGGTTTTTGGAAGAAGAAAAAGTTGTTGTTTTGAGCTGCATTGTTGGTTACATTGATCGTGAGTAGTGTGGACATAGAAGTCTCCTTTATTTTTAGATTGGTTATGATACTGTTGAGCTTTGTGTTTTCTACACAGGACAATTTCTGAACTGCTATTGGAAGGTTGCACTATCGAGATTTTTTGCTGTACTAAACAAAATATCTTGTCTTTTTTTGTGTGCATTACTGGCAATTCGCTACTTCTAATTCAGGTTTACCTGAGTTAGTTACTGGATTTTGGAAAATTTGGGTACTTTGAATTGCACCTCATGCAAAAGTCGCACGGCACGATTAAGCATCAACCATGCAATGGTTATGCCATTACCGAACTAACTTGAATAGTTTCATGTTGTTGTGGAACAGCAGCGTCATAGGTGATATCAACTGTTCTTGCACCGGTTATGGTAGCTAACGGATTAGTACAAGTAAATTGAATTGCACCACCTGCCAGACCTGTTAGGTTAACATTCATGGGTTGTGCCGTCATTAAATGAATATAAGTAGCATCATGTGCTGCGGCTTGAACCAATGTAATAGTTGTCATTAGCATTTTCTCCAGTTAACGAGATGTTTTGAGGCAAAATGCCTTGTCTTTTGGGTTAAAAGTGATTTGTTTAATCACCTTTGATACCAGAATAAGTTTTATTTGTGGTAATGGCAATCTCTAAAGTTAATACTTTTCTAATAGGTTTTTTTGAGTAGAATATTAACTTTTATATGAGATTTATATTAGATTTATATTAGATTTAAAGGGTCACTTTATAGTATGACTCCCTAATTCCTTAAGTAGAACTAATGAATTAATCTGGCGACTAAAATCATCAAAACCCTTTTAACCTCTGACTTGTAGCGGTTTTAGGGGATGAAAAGAAGGCAGCAAAAAAGCGATCGCAATTCTTGAAAACAGACAGCGATCGCCTTCTTCCTTGAATAAAGAGATGCTATGATTAGATGATGAGTATAACCTTCCAATTAGTTCTGGCTTTACTTTCCCGTGGGCAAGTCAAAATATCAGCCCATGGCTACGATGAACTAGCAAATGACGGTATTCTGGTAAGGGATGTGATAACGGGTATTAGAGAAGCTGTCATTCTCGAAGATTACCCGGAATATCCTAAAGGGCGTTGTGTGCTAGTCTTACAGAAAGATAGTCAGGGTAAACCCGTTCATGTGGTTTGGGGTATAGCCAAGAATACCGAATCGCCTGCTGTTCTAGTCACTGCCTATAGACCTGATCCAGCACGTTGGTCAAGTGATTTTACAAGGAGAAAACTATGACAAAAAAGCCTCACATTAAACTCATCCACATTGGAGAGTACATGGCTGAAGTGGAAGTCGAACTGATTGAGACTCCCGAAGGATGGTCGCCCTATTTATCATTAGAAGACGCTCAAAAATTAGATGATGTCCGGGAAGCCCTTCGTCAAGGTGATCTACAAAAAGCTTCCAATTTAGCACATCTTTACAAAATTACCCCTCTTACCGTTTAACTAAACTTTGACAAGAAAAAATTAAAAAGCGATCGCTATTCCTCAGAACAACACAGCGATCGCCTAACCGATAATTCTTCCCGAAGAATACGACGTAAATCGGACTGAGTGAGCGATCGCTCAGAAGGAGATTGGATATATTGTTTTAAAGTCTCATTAATTAGGGTTTGATAACCCATTCCTGCGGTTTCAGCCTGTTCTCGAAAATAAGCTAGAATCTCATCATCTAGATAAATGGTAATGGGTGTTTTTCCCTGAGAGGAAATGAGCGCCCCTCGTTTTCCTTTAGAAAAATCATATTCCTTTCTCATAAGTTTTTCTCTCTTGTTTTGTAGCACGACGAGCGGAAATCAAGGGAATGACTTCACCCCGCAAAGTATAAATAACCACTAATAGTGATCCCATGTTTCCCATCCCCACTGCAATAAAACGTTCTTCTGTTATACAACCGGGATCAAGATCATGAATAGCGAGGGGATCAAAAAACACCATTTCAGCTTCTGCAAAGGAAACACCGTGCTTTTGCCAGTTGGTTTTTGCTTTTCTGGGATCGTATTCAAATGACATACATACATTATATGTATTTTAGAAGGTTGAGTCAAGCTCAAAACCCCTTCAGAGTATCACACGGATCGCCTTACCTTCCCACTTAGAGGGGTATTCAGGGGGAATGACAACTGTGCCATGATGAAGAATCATTTTAAATTCAATCGCTTCCATTCGTTAAGTTTAATAAAGTGTTGTATCAAGTTTAACCCAATCAATCCATGGAGTTTTAGGGGATGAAAAAAAAGCCTAAAAAAAGGGACCGCTTTTTCCCAATCAAATATAATTTAGGTAGAAAATTGCCGAAAAATCGCTATGCTCAACGGGTACAAAATTATTGATGCTGATTCCCATGTCATTGAACCCCCCGCAATGTGGGGAAAATACCTAGAACCTAAATTTAGGGAATTTGCCCCTTCTGCTGACATGAAAATCAAAGGAGAACCGATTAGTCAAAAAATATCCCCACAAGTCCAAGCAGAAGGGAATAAGCAGATGATGCAAGCTCATCCCCACGCTTATCTCAACCGCTATAACCCGGAATCCCATGTTCAATCTATGACACAAATGGGCATAGATGTGGCCTTTATTTATCCCAATTATGGACTGTGGTTATTTGCCATTGATAGCCTACCCGCCGAAGTGATTGGGGCTTTTGTCCGTGCCTATAATAGATGGTTATATGAAGAATATTGTAGCTATGACCCGGCTAGACTGAAAGGAGTCGCTGCAGTCAATCAACATGATCCCGAAGATATGGTCAAAGAGCTACACCGCATGGCAAACTTGGGCTGGAAGGCGGTTTTTTTGCGCCCTAATCCCGTTAAAGGCAGAATTTTGAGCGATCGATCCTATGAACACTTTTGGGCGGCCTGCGAGGATTTGGACATGGCTGTAGGAATTCATGAAGGCACTCATAGCCGCTTACCCACCACTGGTGCAGATCGATTTAACACCCGTTTTGCCCTTCATGCTTGTTCTCACCCCATGGAGCAGATGATGGCACTGTTAGCCTTAATTGAAGGGGGGGTGTTAGAACGTCATCGGAGGCTGAGGGTGGCGTTTCTAGAGTCAGGGTGTGGTTGGCTTCCCTATTGGTTATGGAAGCTTGACGAAGAGTATAAAAATTTACATTGGGAAGTCCAAGATCGGGTAAAATTACTACCATCGGAGTATTTCCGCCGTCAATGTTACATTGCAGGGGAACCCTCTGAACCTTGTTTGGCTCAGGTCATTGATTTTATCGGTTCTGATAACTTAATCTTCGGGTCTGATTATCCTCACATGGATCATCAAGCTGATGGGGTAAAAAAAGTTATAGGACTTGAAGACAACTTATCTCGGGAGATAGTTAAAAAAATCGTTTGGGAAAATCCTCAGCGATTTTATTGTTCAATTTAATTTCTCAAAAAGGAAGCACACTTATGTTTGAAACTCGTAGCTTATTCTACAAGGCAGAAAAAGTTAATGAAGCCGCTCATCAAATGAAACATAAATCCCCACAAATTAATTTTTTACAGCGTCTTTATCAACAGTCAAAACAAGTTTCTCAAATTATTGCTTATATTTGGCGATGGGCTGATGAAAATGAAGAGAAATACGCCGAGCAAAAGAGAGTGGCCAATCTCTTAAGGACTTATTTTGAACATCCGACCTCAGACCAGGGATTGAAAGAAGGAAAGAATGCTGATCACCTCAAAAAATTGTTTGGAGCTAATCCCAACCAACCACTAGAAACCGTTGATGAAATTGAGCCAGCTTATTTACTCAGACAAGTCTTCTTTTCTCCAGACGTTCCTCCTCCATCCAAGGATTATATTTTTCCAATCTTTGATGAATATGAACTGGGAGAGCAAAACCCAAGCTTGGGTTACTTATTTGAAGTGACGTATAGTAGCTTTATTGGTCAAATATTGGATGCAGATAACAATGCACCAGAGTTGTTTAAAATGATTATTCCCTATCCACCTGAGCCGTCATGGGGAAATGCCACTTTAAATGCAGATGATTTGTCCGACTGGATATCAAACCGGACAAGAGGGGAGTATTTTTCCACAAATCCTTATATTCCGACAACTTGTTCCTAGAAGCCTTACAAACTAAGTAGGGAGGCACAATTATTTGTAGGATGGGTTAGCGGTAGCGTAACATAATCGGGGGTTGGGTTTCATGCTTCAACCCAACCTACGTTCATCTTATATTTAATTCCACCCACCTACTTAATTGAACAAAAATAAGAATTGCTCGCCTCACCTCAAGGGTGAGGATTTTATCGTTAAATTAGTCAAAAAATGATTATTAAAGATCCTCAGAACCTTTTATCCGATCTGACAATAAATACTTCTATCTTTTCAGATAGAATTCTTGAGATTCCCTCCCATAATATTCCTTTGCATCCTCATAGTATCAAAAAATTGCTAATGACGGCTAAGGATAAATATGCGGTTGTTGTCTTTCAGCCAACTTTACCCATTCTTTCAGATTTGGGTTTGCCTAGTTATCCTATACTAGCGTATTTATATCCCCAAGAATTAAGTGATATTTGGCATCAATTACAACCCCACATAGAGACATTCCTAACAAGCAAAACTATTCAACCTCAGCCTATTCCATTAGTTTTACTATCGGCAATAGATAGAGATGAGCAGTTACATTATTTTAGTTGTCATTATGGAAAAGCGATCGCACCTTCTTATGTCAGAGTTGTTGTTGGTAACACTTGTAATCTTAAGTGTGTTATGTGTCCCTATCATAGTTCTTCGATAAAGTCTAATCATACTACAGATTTTTTTCAAAAGAAAAAAGTCATGTCTTGGGAGATGATGGAGAAACTAGCAGCAGACTGTGGAAAAGCAGCAACTACCATTGTAATAGGTAGTGTTGAAGAACCATTACTTCATCCTAAACTTATAGACTTTATTCAACTTTGCCGACAGCAAGGTGTTCCAAAAGTTCATCTAACTACTAATGGTCAACTTCTGAATAAAACTTATATTAAAGCTCTGTTAAAATCGGGTTTAACCAGTATTGATATTAGTCTTGATGCGGCGACTCCAGAGACTTATTTAAGAATTCGAGGTGGAGATTTAAGCCAGGTCGAATCCAATACAATTGATCTGTTAAGAATTAGAGATCAGTTGGGTATTGACTGCGAAATTAGAACCTCTTTTGTCAGAAATTACAATGTTAATCTTGAGGAAGAAGAAGCATTTTTAAATCGTTGGTTATCAAAAGTTAATAGTGTTTTTATCCTTAATATTGCTGAATATCAAGAAAATAATATGCGACTAAAAAAACACAATCAAGGGGTACAAAAATCCCTCCAATATTATCAACAAAAAGCGCAAGGGCGCTGGACTTGTTTATTCCCTTTTCTGGAAATGGCAGTTTTACCCAATGGCAAAATCTACTACTGTATAGAAACCTTATTTAGACTAGGTTTTGATCAAGAGATTGAAAGTTTAGGGGATTATAATCAACAAACTTTACAAGATATTTGGTCGGGAGAGTTATTCCAGCAACTACGACAAGATTTAATTCTTAATCAATTAGAAAAAAGAAGAGCTTGTCAAGACTGTGAGATGTGGAAATCGCAAATAATTGATCAAGAACTAAAAGATGGATACTCAGTGCTAACCACAACGGTGACAGAAATTTATTCTCAAGTCTGATCTAAGAGTTTAATGGACATTTTTCTGCTCAAATGCTAGAAAATAAGTAAAAACGTTATTAAAAAGTGAGTTATGAAAGATTATCAACTAATCACAAAAATTTATGAAAGTTCTAGTTCTCTAGTCTATCGAGGTATTTTTAAGGCAAATGCTCAACCGATTATTCTTAAAATTCTTAAAGAAAATTATCCAACTCCTTCAGAGATTACCCGTTATCGACAGGAATATGAAATTATCCGTTCTTTGAACATAGACATTGTTGTTAAAGCTTATGATTTACAGCGACACTATAATAGTTTGATAATGTTTTTAGAAGATTTTGGAGGTCGATCTTTAGAGTTATTGCTATCTCAAGGTAAATTAAATTTGGAAAACTTTCTTTTGATCGCTATTAAAATAACTGAGGGGTTAGCTGCTATTCATCAGGCTAATATTATTCACAAAGACATTAACCCATCTAATATTGTCTATAACCCTGAAACCGAACAACTGAAAATCATTGATTTTGATATTTCCACCCGTTTATCCCAAGAATTTTTCACAGCTTGTCCTCCTAACCAATTAGAAGGGACTTTAGCTTATATTGCCCCAGAACAAACAGGAAGAATGAACCGAGGTCTAGATTACCGTAGTGATTTTTATTCCCTTGGAGTTACTTTATATGAACTTTTAACCAATCAATTGCCCTTTGAAACCACCGATCCTATGGAGTTAGTTCATTGTCATATTGCCCAACAACCTTTACCTGTTCATCAACTCATTCCAGAGATTCCCTTAACTCTCTCTAATATCATTAACAAACTGCTCGCAAAAACCCCAGAAAAAAGATATCAAACTGCCTTGGGTATTAAAGCTGACTTAGAAATCTGTCTTCATCAATTAAAGACGTTAGGACAGATTGCTCAGTTTTCTTTAGGTGGTCAGGATCTGACTGATAAATTTCAGATTTCTCAAAAAATATATGGTCGAAAACGGGAAGTTACTCAACTTTTGAAGGCTTTTGAGCGGGTTAGTCAAGGAACCAATGAAATGATCCTCATTTCTGGCTATTCAGGGATTGGGAAATCAGCTTTAGTTCATGAAATTTACCAACAAGTTACATATAAGCAAGGGCGATTAATTAGAGGAAAATTTGATCAGTTACAAAGAGATACTCCTTATTCAGCTATTTCTCAAGCCTTTCAAATCTTAATCCGTCAACTTCTAGGTGAGCCAGAAAATATCCTGCAAGCTTGGAAAGAGAAAATTTTGGAAGCATTGGGTAAGAACGGTCAAATTATTATCGATGTTATTCCCGAAGTTGAAAAAATTATTGGCAAACAGCAACCTGTTGAACTATTAGGAGGAAGTGAAAGTCAAAATAGATTTCATTTATTTTTTAAACGATTTGTCAATGTTTTTTCTCAAAAAGAAAATCCATTAGTGATATTTATCGATGATTTACAATGGGCAGATTTACCCTCTTTAAACTTAATTGAACAATTAATATCAGATTCTGACATTAAATATTTTCTGATAATTGGAGCCTATCGAGATAATGAAGTTAGTTCGATTCATCCTTTAATGAATACTTTAGAGAAAATTCAGCAATCACAAGTTTCTGTATCGAAAATTACTCTTGCTCCTTTGCAGATGAAGCACATTAATCAATTAATTGCTGATACCTTAAGTTGTTCGATAGAAGTTACTATGCCTTTGGCAGATTTGGTGACACAGAAAACAGGTGGAAACCCCTTTTTTATCGCTCAGTTTCTCTATTCTTTATACCAAGATGGTTTCATAATATTTAATCCTTCTTCTACTAAATTGGAAAATAATAAGCAAAGTTATTGGCAATGGGATCTTACCGAAATTAAAAGTCTATCAATTACCGATAATGTCGTTGATTTAATGACCCATAAAATAAAAAAATTAGCTCAAAAAACTCAAAATATTCTAAAATTAGCCGCTTGTATTGGTAATCAATTTAGTCTAGAAGCTCTTTCTATTGTAAATAATACATCTCAACATATTACGGCTCAACAACTACAATTAGCCCTTGATAAAGGGTTAGTAATACCATTAGATAATAACTATAAACTAGCTCTACTCTGGGATTCAAAAGAATTATCGAGGCAACTCTTAGAAACTGAAACTTTGGGTGGGTATTCTAACTATGTTTCCTATAAATTTTTACACGACAGAGTGCAGCAAGCAGTTTATTCTTTAATTCCAGAGGAAGAAAAGAAAAGGACTCATCTACAAATTGGTCGCCTACTGCTAAAAAACATTACAGACGATGAATTATTAAACAATATTTTTGAAATTGTTAATCAACTTAATGAAGGTTCTGAGCTAATTACTGAGCAACAAGAAAAAGATAACTTGGCAGAATTAAATCTTAAAGCTGCTAAAAAAGCTAAAGCATCAACTGCTTATGAAACAGCATTAAAGTATTTAGATTCTGGTCTCAGTTTATTAACAACTAATAGTTGGAGTGAGCAGTATCAATTGACTTTAGAACTTCATGAAGAAAAATTACATTCTCTCTTTCTTAATACAGAATTTCAGCAAATTTTATTTTATTCAAATATCATTATTAACCAAGCTAAATCGATCTTAGATAAAGTCAAAACATATCAGATAAAGATTGAATTTTACTATGCAAATTTTCAACCTGATCAGGCGATTGATACCGCTTTAAAAACTTTGAAAGAACTGGGAATTTTAATTTATAGAAGAAATGGCAAAAGTAATATTAATCAAAGCATTAATAAGTCCTTAAATTTAATTCTACAAAAAAGGAAAATTGACGATTTAGAAAGCCTTCCTGTTATGACTGATCCCTATAAGCTTAAAGCCATTCAAATCTTACAACAAATAATGTCTTCGACGGCAACTACTGATCCCCTATTACATATAAAAATAATCCTCAAACAGATTGATTTATTTATCAACCATGGAAATTCTCCTGAATCAGCAGCAACATATAGCTACTATGGAATGATATTATGTGGCTCTATCAATAATTATAATTTAGGATATGAATTTGGTAAATTAGCCCTTAAATTGCTCGATAAATATAATATTCGTCAAGTACAAGCTCTTATTATACAGACACATTATGGATGTATATATCACTGGAAAGAGTATCTGAGAAATAAAGAGATCGATAACGAGTTACTAAAGAGTTTTCAAATCGGTTTAGATGTAGGGGATAACCAGTTTGCCTCTTATGTAGCTATAGACTATTGTATTTATAGACTGTTGGGAGGTTATCATTTGGAAGAAGTTGAACAGGAATATATCAAGTATAATCGAGTTATTAAAAAACTCAAGCAAACTTTTTCCTCTTTTTACCAAGAAATTTCTTATAATATAGTCAATAATTTACAAAAAAGCTTAAAAAAAGAAATTGCTTTATTTGTCGGTAAATCCCCTGAAGAAGAAAATGCAGTTTTAGACCAATTAAATCAGACTAACAATGAATGGTTACTTTTTCTGATTTACTTTGCTAAACTATTATTATTTTATCTTCTTAAGATTTACAAGTCGGCAGTTACTTATGGAGAAAGAGGACTTCAATATATTTCAAACCCAACTATAAACTCATTTTTGATTTCTCCTCAACATAATTTCTATTCATCTTTGAGTTTTCTAGCTTATTATCATGACACAGAGCAAAATGATCAAAGAAAATTACTACAACAAGTAGATAACAATCAGAAAAATATGGCAAAATGGGCAAGTCATTGTCCAGCAAATTTTCAACATAAATATGATTTAGTCGAAGCAGAAAAAGCGAGAGTCTTAGGTCAAAATTGGGAAGCTCAAGAATTTTATGAAAAAGCCATTCAAGGAGCAAAAAAATACGAATTTATCCATGAAGAGGCTTTAGCTTATGAACGTGCCTCTGAATTTTATTTTACTTTAGGTAGAGAAGAAATCGGGAAATTATACCTCAGAAATGCCTATCATTGTTACATTCGTTGGGGTGCAAAGGCCAAAGTTAAACAATTAGAAGAAGAATACCCTCAATATTTATTAGGTATCAGCAATGAAAACAAATCTAAAGGACTGAGTACCACTATTTCAACTACTGGTAATGATGGAGCAGTTCTTGATTTAACCACTATTCTCAAAGCCTCACAAGCAATTTCTGGAGAAATTAAACTGGAAAATCTCCTAACAAATTTAATGAAAATTGTCATTGAAAATGCAGGAGCGCAGAAAGGTTGTCTGATTTTAGAACAGGAAGGAAATTGGGTCATTGAAGCTCAAGGAACAATTGATCAAGAAACTATTAATATCTTACAATCAATTCCCATAGAATCTATCGACCATGATAACTCAATTCCCATTTTACCCACTAGCATTATTAATTATGTCGCTCGTACAAAAGGAACTATCGTTTTAAATGATGCCACATCTGAAGGTCAATTTACCAACGATTATTATATTGTGGATAAAGAAACTAAATCTATTCTTTGTACTCCTTTACTCAATCAAGGTCAATTAAAAGGAATTGTTTATTTAGAAAATAATTTAACAACAGGCGCATTTACCTCAGAAAGAGTTGAACTATTAAATATTCTAGCAGCTCAAGCTGCTATCTCTATTGATAACTCAAGACTCTATCAAACCTTAGAACAAAGAGTAGAAGAACGGACAAAAGAACTCACAAACACTTTAGAGGTACTGAAAGCAACTCAAGCAGAACTTATCTTTGAAAATGACCTGCTTAAAAGTGCTGAACAACCTCCCAAATTTGTCTATCAAGTGGGGGGAAGTTTACCGATGGATGCGCCGAATTATGTGGTTCGACAAGCCGATCGCAATCTTTATAAAGCTCTCAAACAAGGTCTATTTTGCTATGTTTTAAATGCACGTCAAATGGGAAAATCTAGCTTAATGGTGCGGATGATGAGCCAATTACAAAAGGAGGGAATTAGATGTGCAGTAATTGACTTAACTCGGCTAGGAACAGATAATATTACCCCCGAACAATGGTATAAAGGATTAGCAGTTGATCTGCTCCGCAGTTTTGGATTAATCAAACAATTGAAAACTTTTAAAGCTTGGTGGAATGAACAATTAGACCTGCCTCCTGTACAACGATTAGGACAATTTATGGAAGAGTTTCTTCTAGTTAATGACGATTTTAATCAGCGGCAATCTAGACAATCGACTGTTATATTTATTGATGAAATTGATAGCATTTTAGGGTTAAAATTTGATGTCTCTGACTTTTTTGCTTTAATTCGTTCTTTTTATAACCAGAGAGCGATTCAACCTCAATTTCAAGAGCTAACTTTTGCCTTTTTTGGTGCTACCACACCTTCAGCTTTAATTACTGACCCCCAGAAAACACCTTTTAATATTGGTAACGCTATTGAATTAGCAAGTTTTAAAGAACACGAAGCTCAACCTTTATTATATGGGTTAACAGAAAAAGTCAGTAATCTTCAGACAATGCTCAAACAAGTCTTAAGCTGGACGGGAGGGCAACCTTTCTTAACTCAAAAACTCTGTCAACTGATGCGGGATAGTGAGCAACCAATCCCCTCTAATCAAGAAGAACAATGGTTGGCCAACTTAGTAGCAGAAAAAATTATTCAAGATTGGGAGATGCAGGATCAACCCGAACATTTAAAAACTATTCAAGATCGCCTTCTTCAAAGTCCAAACCGAACCCAATTATTAACCTTGTATCGACAAATTCTGCATCAAGAAGCAATACAGATTGATAACAATCCCTATTTACCTGAGTTGTTTTTATCTGGATTAGTGGTAAAACGACATGGTAAAATGGACGTTCATAATCGGATTTATCAGACGATATTTAATACCGATTGGCTTGAGCGATCGCTATCTTAAAACCATGGTTCAAAAATTTGTTTATACTGAACCAGTATATTGACTTACAAAGTACTTTTGATACAACTGACAACTGACAATTGCTTGATTTTCTCTGAGTTTAATTAAACCCATACTATTAAGTTTATAAGCAATAATTGGATCGACTATTATTGGTTGATTCCCTTGACAAATCTGTTGAAAAACATCGGCAAGTTCGGGTTGTTTTTGTAAAGTGACCCAGTGCAGCTGTAAATGAGAGGAATAAATCCCCGTTGATGTAGTTGCTGATTTGATTAAATCTTCAATCCTGATTTGTTCTTGGCTAAGATGATAAATCGCTAAATGAATCAAGGCAGGATGTCCCCCCACTAAGTCGTTCAATTGTTGAATTTCGTTGGTGGCTAATTGATTTAATTGATATTTTTTGGCCAATTCTGCCACTTCTTCTTGACCAAAACCCTGTAACTCTATAGGTAATCCCACATTAAAAGGAGACTGTTCTAATCGCAGAGAAACATAAGATTCTGTGGATTGAACAATAATTAAACGTAATTTCTGCCACAGGGGAGATCGCTTAGATTCTTCATAACAAGCTCGGATTAAAGGTAAAAAATCTTCCGCTACTTTCGGATGTTCAAAGACTCGATGCACTCCATCTAAAGCCAATACCAGTGGCTGTTTTATCTCTCGTAAAATATACTCTTCAAAATAAATTGTCCAACTCATTTTAATTCCTATATCTTCATCCCAATAATCATCTAATTTGGCTTCTAAATTCAACTGCCGAGCACAATTACGGCAAATCCAGCGTAAGAACTTGTTAAAATTTGCTATAATGTCTTGGTCTGCTTTTTGTAAATCTAAACTAACAATTTGATAACCGAATCGTTGTTGACAAGCCTCTAAAATTGTTAATAATAAAGACGTTTT
Organism: Microcystis sp. M31BS1; assembly: GCF_020245285.1. Lineage (NCBI taxonomy): Bacteria > Bacillati > Cyanobacteriota > Cyanophyceae > Chroococcales > Microcystaceae > Microcystis > Microcystis sp. M31BS1. Next base: position 7,476 of record NZ_JADBVE010000270.1, on the reverse strand, counting down.
CCCCCATTTTTTGGGAGCCTTAATGCGAACTAACGACCCAGATCGGCCGATCTCCTCGATAATTTTTGCTTCAAGGTTTGTTCGTTTTAGATAATAATAAGAATTATAGGGAACAGGAGCATCGGGGTATTCTGGACGCTCATTCTGGGGATATTCATTACCGCAATACTGAAGCGATGTGGAGTTGGTAAAATGAGATTGTAGTCTAGATAAAAAATTTTTTTTATTGATCGTTTCTCCGATCAGTTGCGAGAGTCTATCATAGAGTCCTGGGGCAACTACATTGGCAAGATAGCTGCTACTATAACCATTTTCTTGGGCAATTTCTTGATAGTTCTTTTTCTGCCAAAGTCCTCGCAATAATAATTGTTCTGTGTCATTGAGACAGCGATTCTCAAGCTTGAGCAGTTGCCCATTAAGAATCTCTTGGATTTCCTCGAATTTCATTATTTTTGTCCAAGGTAAGAAGATTTGAAGAAATAGATTATTTGATTTTCCAGTTCCGTTGCAGCCAGAAATATTGAATCTTGACATAACGGCAGCGATTCAAACCGCAATGGGTATATTTTTGACAAACAAGCTGACGAGAACCAGTAACCGACAAAATTGTGCGACGGCAACACCGAGAGGGATTAATTTCCCCCCTTGCTAGGAAATTATAGCATTTCTTGTCAAGGTCAATTACACGGCGAGCAATTATCTCTTGATAATTTCTATCAAAACCCCTAAGTCTTCAGCGTCTAACTACTCGATAATCCTATTAAGAATTAATTCGGAAAAATCCTCACAGGAGTTGACTAGACAGGGTTTTAGCAATCAGATGTACTGCATTTCAACTGCCTATTGGTAATTTTAGTACAGTGGCTGCTCCCAATCTTGCCAACAACGGTTAACAGTTACTGTTCATCCCTCAATACACTTGCTCCCAGAGCTTCTAGGGTTTCTTGCAGCATTTCAGCGCGAGATACATTACCCTGATCTTTCAATAATTGTAGGCCTTTTTGCCAAATCTCGATCGCTTCATTATAACTACCGAAAACTATATAAGCAACCCCTAGATTTTGGTAAATAGTGGGATTATCCGGGTTTAACTTGAGAGCTTTTTTATAAGCTTTAATCGATTCTGGTAGCCGGTGCAGTTGTTTGAGAACCAGTCCTAAATTATAGTAACCATCGGCATAGCTAGGATCAATTTCTACGGTTTTCTCAAATACAGATAAGGCAGTTTCGTATTTTTCTGCTTCGTATAATAACCCACCGAAATTATTATAAGCACCCAGTTTTAATTTATCTAAAATTGGCTGCTTAATCGCTTTAATAAAATTATCGGCTGATTGCTTAAATTCCTCTACTGAATAATAATAATTAGCGAGATGATAATACAACTCGTATAAAATATGCGGATTAGAGCCATGGCATTTTAAACCGTGTTTGAGCAGCTTAAAACCCTCTTTATCCCTGCCAATCTTCAGATATAACCCTCCCAATTTACTACACACATAGGGATCGTGAGGATGTTGCTGATAAAAACCCTCCATCGCTTTTCTTGCCCGTTCAAACTTATCTAAGCTGGCTATTTTATCGACGGTGTAACCGTAGTGAAAGATAGCAATTTCTGGCAGTTCAACTATTTTCCAATTAGGCTCTTTTTTTAATAAAATAGCCACATTATCATCAATAATTGAGTGATAGGGACGGGTAAAAGTGACATGAGGATGTCGGCGAAATAGCCGCGAAATTAGAGAATAAGGTGATTGTATGGCTCCGATTTCATGGCGGATTAAATTAATCACTAAATTTTCCTCTTTTTCCATTGCCCGACGCATTTTCGGTACGATAGCCGGATTTAATTCCTCATCGGCATCAAGGACTAAAATCCAATCGCCAGTAACATATTTTAAAGCCTCATTTCTGGCATCGGAAAAATTACCCCGCCAATCGTAGCTAGGAACTATGGCACTGTAACTTTGAGCAATAGCGATCGTATCATCGGTCGAACCCGTATCCATAACGATCATCTCATCCACCACCCCTTTAACGCTATCCAAACAGCGCCGGAGATTTTCGGCTTCATTTTTGACAATCATGCAGAGACTAAGTTTAGGCATAACTTTACTCACTCTAGCGGTCAATCTTGAGGGATAGCGGCTAATCAATAACCCACTGATTAGCGCTCACCGATTATCGATCATCCTCTGAGTCTACCTTAAACCGTTCTACCGAAGAAAGCAGCTCCCGGGAGATACTCACCAATTTTTGCAGAGAACCCGCCACCCGTTGGGATTCTTGGGAAGTTTCCTGAGCAGTTAACTCCACCGACTGCATAACTTGGGCGACATTGAGGGAATTTTCCCGTTGTTTAACCGTATCGGCGGTAATCGATCGCACCAGCGTATCGATGCGGTTAGAAACTTGGATAATATCTTCTAGGGACTTCTTCGCCTGTTCCGAGCGCTCGGTGACATCGATAACCTGTTGAATCCCTTCCTCCATCGCCATCATTACCGAACCCGTTTCCGATTGAATCTGTAAAACGATCTGTTCAATTTCCTTAAGAGATTTAGCGGCTCTATCGGCCAACTGACGCACCTCATCGGCCACAACCGCAAAACCCCGGCCCGCCTCTCCTGCTCGCGCCGCTTGAATCGAGGCATTAAGAGCCAATAAATTGGTCCGCGAGGCAATCTGAGAGACTACCGCGACAATTTTCGAGATTTCCTGGGAAGCTTCCGCCAAACGCTTCACTTTTCGCGCCGTTTCTGATACTGTGTCGCGGATTTGCAGAATTCCCGCCACGGTTCTTTCCACGGAATCACCCCCCTTCAGGGCGGTAATCGAGGAAGTGCGGGCGACTTCTTCGGCTTCTCTGGCGTTTTCTGCCACCCGTTGAATTGAGTCGGTCATCATCTGTACCGAATTAAGGGTGACGGCCAATTCCTCCGCCATCCGCAGGGCATCGCTAGACTGATTGCGGGCGAAAGATTCACTATTGGTACTGCCTTGATTCACCTGTTTTGCCGCTTTTTTCACCTGTCGGACAATTTCGCGCAGGTTTTGGATCGTCAAATTAAAAGCATCGGCCACCGCCCCTAAAACATCGGCGCTTACCTCCGCTTCCACGGTCAGATCTCCCCGAGCCGCTCCTTCCACATCATCGAGAAGTCGAATCACTTGCCGTTGTAAGTCTTCCCGTTCCCGTTCCGTTTCGGCGGCGCGGCGTTGGGCTTCCGTGGTGGTAATTACCACCACCCGAGCCATCTGATTGAAACGATTGGCCAGTTGACCGAATTCATCTTCCGAGTAGATCGTCGCTTTAGCGTTAAAATTACCTTCCGAGAGATGATCGAATTGGCTTTGCAGATCGTTGAGACTGCGCTTAATCTGACTAATTAGCAACTGTAAACCTAGCCAAGTCAGGGCAAAGGTTCCCAATCCAGTTAATAACATCATTGCTGGTTTCGGTTGACTCCAAGGAGAAAGGCTGGCTGGTGCTGGTGGTATTGGGGCTGGTTTGGGGGCAACTTTTGCAGAAAGCCAAGAGGTGGTGCTAACGGCAAAAATTAACACCACCGGGGTAATACCCGCTAAAGCCGCTAAAATTAATTGCTTTTTGCCTAAAGAAGCGTTGACAAAAAAGCCTAATTTGCCCGGATTGACTTCCACCACTGGCTTGAGCAAGTGCTCGGAAGCATGGGTAAGATGACTATCTCTTTTGTCATTGGGGATTTTTAGACTAGAAGGATTAAAACTAGGCTCTCCCACACCAGAACTGGCATTAAGGCGCGCACCGGGTTCGGGGAGAAAACCACCACTTAAAGCTTCCCCCCCCGAACCGGTAAATAGCTCCCAGTCCCCCAGTCCTTGAACCGTATCCGTCAGAGCCAGTGGGGAAAAACCGTCTAAATCCTCATCATTGAGTTCTGGTTGCCCAAAATCTCCGGTTTCGTCTTCCTCGTATCTTTTTTGAGTGACTCTGCCCTGATTAAGGCCAGTTTTTGCCCCTTGTGGGTGGGTCGATTCCAGGTCAATGGCAAAAGTGCTTTCTTCTAGGGTATCCCTATAGGATAACTCCTGATCTCTACCGGTCAGGGGATTTCCCCCCAGATCAGAGGAAACCATAAAAGTGGCTTCTCCCGTTGACCCTAACTCACCGTCCCACCCTTCCTCCAGCGAGTCAATCTCCGCCGCTTCTAAAAAGGGGAAAGGGGCTTCCCCCTCCGCCGAATCGCTAGACCACTGGGAACCGTGAGAGCCAGGGCCCGGCAGGGTAAGGGAACTAAAGGCGGTTTCCTCCGATTCCTCAAAATCATCGTCATAGGAATGGACTTTACTTACCGTAGGCTCGCTGGGATCCTCCTGATTGAAAAGACTACTATTCCAATCCAGCCCTTTATTTTGTCCATCGGGGTCAGCCCCTTGCGACTTCCTGGGGCGAGAATGGTTAAAACCTTGACCTAGATCGAACGCTGCCTCGCTGTAGGCAATGCTTTCCGTAGCAGCGATCGTAAAATCTCCCTCCTCGGCTTCAAAACGCAATTGCCGAATCTGATCGAGACCACGCTGGGCATAATCGGCTAGATCGGAACTATTGGGAGAATTTTTAGCCAATTGCAGCACTTTTTCGTAACGCTCCTCCGCCAATCTGTATTGTTGTAGTCCTAGATGAATGTGACCCTGTAAAAGCATGACATTGGCATCCTCGGGATACTTGCTGATCATCTCTTTGACAATGACGGCGGCATCCTCAAGGTTGCCCTGGCAATAGGCGGTGTTAGCCTTTCTATAGAGTTTTGCGTATTCTGTCCCTGACGGCATTTGCCCCTCCCCTAGTAAAGTTAAATGAAGTAGTTAGTAGTTTCAAGAAAGAATTCCTATAAATCCTATTCTGCTATTTTTTTCAGGTTTTAAGCCGCCCAACGGGCAGAACGGAGTATGGCCAGATGATCGAGTAGTCCTAAGGTTTTTTTTGATTCTTGGCCCAGAATCCACTCCCCCTGCACATAGGGGGCGATCTGAGCGGGAATACTGGCGGCACTACCTAGTTTATCTGGGTCGAGCCATTCCATATCTCCCAAACGTTCCACCGCTAAACCGAGGATCGTTTCCTCTTCTTTGAGCGCAATTATGGGAATTTCGGCTCGATCGGTGTTTAAGCGGCTGCTATCCCCCAAAAATTGCCCGAGATCCGCCACCCAGATCACTTGACCCCGGAGATTGATCGTGCCGAGAAGCAAGGGTGAAGCATTGGGAATGGGGGTAATCCGATCGAGTGGTTGCTGTATTACCTCGCCAATGCCCACGGCACTAAGGGCAAACTCCTCCTGAGAGGGCAGATAAAATCGCAAGTACAGTTCACCGACGGGAGTTTCTAATTCCTGATTGTCGGGGGCGATATCTTGAGCGTTACCAGTAAAAAAATCGGCGTTGTTAAGCATGAGTTTAGTTCTCTTGCAACTAATAATTCGGGCGGCGTTTTTAGCTGTCTTGACCTATACCATAGATACACTGTCTCTGGTGAGGGCGATTTTATCGGCGCAACAGTTGTTTAATGGTATAAATGAACTCAATCGGTTCAAAGGGCTTGACAATGTAGGCATCGGCTCCGATTTTCATGGCCCAATAGCGATCAAAGACTTCCCCTTTCAAGGAACAAATGACCACCGGGACATTTTTGGTTTTTGGATCCGACTTGAGACGACGACACACCTCATAACCATTCATGCGGGGCATGACGATATCGAGGAGGACGAGATCGGGATTGGCTCTCTGAATATGTTCGAGGGCTTCTACCCCATCCGTGGCGATCGTGACCTTGATGCCGCTATTGCGGAGTAGATCACAGATCAGTTCCCGTTGCGTTTGGCTGTCTTCTACCAGCAAGATTTCGCTCATAACTCCCTACCTAGCTCGGCTGCCAAGAACAACAATGGCAAAAGATGCCCGATAATAGTCCCCTTTGACCGGATGCTCGGAAATTGCTCTCATTTTTGCCTCCAACGCAATCTGAAATTTATCAGGGGTTTCCCTCTAAACAAGGACTTGATTCACCCTTTCGGGTTTCATCTCTATAGTTCCCAATTCTACCGGTGAACTACTCTCAAGGTGGTTGAGAGCTTCCTATTTCACGGGGGATTCCCTCAAGACGGACTTACGCCCAGCTTTTGGTCTTACATCCCCTCTATAGGCAGTATCGCGCTTTTCCTAACGATAAGTACCTAAGCAAAATTAATTACACATTTCGATAAAGCTTTTGCCTCTTGCCTATTGCCTCTTGCCTGTCTTCACTAGGAAATTTATTTTGCATGACTACTTAATATCCCTAAGGCTTCATTTCTGATATTTATCGCCGCATTTATGTCCCGGTCATGGGTTGTTTTACAATGCACACAAGTCCAATTTCTAACCTCAAGCGGCAAACTACCCACTTGATTTAGACAGACATTACAAGTTTTAGAACTAGGAAAAACCTATCAACTTCGGTATAAGTTTTTCCTTGCCATTCTGCCTTGTATTTAAGCATTGTACAAAACATTCCCCAACCACAATCACTAATAGCCTTAGCTAAATTATGATTGCATACCATGCCTTTGACATTGAGATTTTCTACCGCAATAACTTGGGTTTCGTTAACTATCTGACGGGATAGTTTGTGCAGAAAATCCTCACGACATCTTGAGATTTTAGAGTGAACTTTAGCTACTTTACCTCTAGCTTTTTGACGGTTGTTACTTCCTTTCTTTTTACGCAATAGCTTTTGTTGTTTCCTTTTTAGGTTACGTTGATGTTTGGCTAAATGTCTAGGATTATCATATTTACTGCCATTGCTGGTAATAGCAAAATGATTCAGTCCTAAATCAATTCCTATGGCTTTACCTTCTATCCCCCCGTCTTCGTCACCACCCTTATCAAGGGGGGCAGGAGGGATTGTCCATCATCAACTAAAATAGAAGCGTAGTAAGTACCTAGGCAAAATTATTTACACATGACGATCATTGCCCCGTAAGGGTTTTAGCTCGATCGGGCAGGTAATTAATTTTGCATGACTACTTATTTACCGTCTGGGTTTTTTGAGATAGTAACAGTTTTAATTGTTCCTGCAAATTCCCAGTGACGAACACAATAAACCAATCCAATTTTAGGAAGCTTTAGATCTGACAGGGGGACAAGAAGGCTGAAATCCATATAGCATAAGCTTTTCATGGTTTTAGCTCGAAAAAGTTCGCCGCACCATCTCTCACTTATTAAGTACCTAGGCAAAATTATTTACACATGACGATCATTGCCCCGTAAGGGTTTTAGCTCGATCGGGCAGGTAATTAATTTTGCATGACTACTTAGGGTTTGCTGAATAAATATGAAATGTAGGCGAGGTAAGGACTTTAGGGCCTTTCTCGCAAAACCTTGCACCTGTTTTGCGAGAATCGTGGTTCAAAACCTTGCCTCTTCATCAGCGATCCCATCCTGTAGGGGCGAAGC
>NZ_JADBVE010000027.1:0-2920 GCF_020245285.1 Microcystis sp. M31BS1 | reverse complement strand
GAACCTTTATGTAGAAAGGCATTTGGCGATTTTTGTCAATTGTTTTTGCTCTAGAGCGAACTAATCAATTAAGTCTCTTGCCAGATAAGGATTTAGTCGATTTATGCCCCCCTATTGAACCATACCAAGTAACGAAGAACCATGATCACGACAAATTGCGGCATGACCCAGCCTTAGCCATTGCTTTAAAAAAACTTGATTTCATTGAATCAAATCAAGGGAGTTTAGCGGGGAAAAGTACAATTAATCGACTGGAATATTGTCCCGAAACTATTCTCAATCAAGAAGAAAGTCGTTATCATCGTATTGAACAGGACCCAAAAAAGATAGAAAAACTTTTTGTTGACATCTTTTTACGATCTTATAAAAATCCTCCTCGTCAAATTATTTTGGATATGGATGTAACAGATGATCAAGTACATGGTAATCAAGAGGGAGCCTTTTTCAATACTTATTATAACGGAGTATGTTATGCGCCTTTGTCTATATTTTGTGGGCATCATTTATTAGTAGCTAAACTCCGTTCTTCTAATGTAGATCCAGCCGATGGGGCCTTAGAGGAATTACAAAGAGTCATTGAATTAATTAGAGAAAAATGGCCAACCACTCAAATCTTACTGCGAGCTGATAGTGCCTACGCTCGGGAAGAAATCTTTAAATTCTGTGAGGAAGAAGACCGAGTTGACTATGCTATAGCAATGGGAACTAATAACCAATTAAAGTTACGAGCCTCAGATATAATTGAGAAATCTAAGAGAGATTATGAACAGAGACTTGAACCTGTAGTTGAATTAATGGAGACGCTTTTTGCGAAAGAAGAAGACTTAGAATTGGTCAGAAAATTAGTCCCTGATTCCACTTGGTATCGTTCTTTATGCTATCAAACTGAAAAATCTTGGAGTCGTCAAAGAAGAGTAGTCACCAAAGTTTCTCAGGGCAGTGAGGGTTTAAAAATTCGTCATGTTGTCACGTCTTTACCAGCTTCAAAAATACCTCCATCTAAACTTTATACTGAGAAATATTGCCCCAGAGGTGAGAGGTCAAATCGGCTTAAAGAGCAACAATTGGATTTATTCGCCGACCGAACTTCGACTCAGACATTCGAGAGTAATCAATTAAGACTTTGGTTATCCTCAATGGCTTATGTCTTAATGCAGGCTTTTCGTCAACATTGTTTATCTAACACCTCTTTTGCTCAAGCGACTGTCGGCACAATTCGCCTCAGTTTCCTGAAATTAGGGGCGAGAATTACGATGAGTGTCAGGAGGATTTTAATAGCGATCGCTAGTGCTTGTCCCTCTCAAGATATCTTAGCGATAGCTTATTCTAGAATTCAAGCTCTGACTGATACTGGATAAATCTTAGGGTTGCAAAAATAACTAAATAGTTGGTTCCCAGGCTGAGAAGATAATTCAGTCTATTTTGTCGTGAGAAATTTGGCTGATTGACTCAATTTTAGCCAATTTTTTGCCAGCTTTTTGGCTAGTTTAGTCAGATTCTTGTTTCCCAATTTGAGAATTCTTTCTGATTTACAAATAACCGCAATTTTCTGCATCCAAATCAGCTTCCCAACTCAATTTGTGAGAAATGCGGGTAACGCCACCGCAAACAATCGCATTGGCTTCTCAGAGATTCAGTTTGCAGGAACCAAAATCCCCGAACCTTCTTCCTTGCTTGCTCTGTTAGCCTTTGGTTTAGCGGGCGTGAGTTTGGGAAAAAGAATTTAACTTAGTGTCAGCAGAATTCCCTCGCTAGAAGTCCCTCGCTTTTAGGGATGAGATGAATGCCCAACATTTGACACTCCCGCCGTCAAGCTGACGCTGTGACGGGGGATTCTTGATTCACCCCAAACCCGCTTTTGGGTACAAGTACCAAGGAGTCTTACAGTTTCTCCCCAAGCTTGAAATTCCGACTGTCCATCGGTATTTGTTGACAGTATTCTCATACCTTCTTCCCTTAAATTCTTGGCTGGGTTTTCATCTCTATCGTGATGACTCTTACATTCTGGACAAATCCATTCACGAATACTGAGAGTCAACGAATCATTTTTAAATCCACAGCAAGAACAGAGTTTTGTACTCGGATAAAACCTGTCAACTTTTACAAGTTTTCCTCCCTCTCTTTCTAGCTTGTAATCCAAGAAATTAAGCAACATACCCAAACCATCGTCATGTATTGATTTGGCTAATTTAGTCCTTGCTAACCCTTTAATATTCAGATTCTCGGCTACAACGATTTGGTTTTCATCGCACAACTTTCTGGAGAGTTTATGAAGAAAATCTTGTCTAGTATTTGCTATCTTTTCGTGAACCTTGGCTACCTCCTTAATGGCTTTTTGGCGATTATTAGACCCCTTGGCTTTACGAGACAATGCTTGTTGTCTCCGCTTTAAACGTTTAGCATATTTTCTGGTAGGTTTGATTGGGTCAATCTTGTAGGTTGTTTCACCATCAAAAACCGTAACTAAAGAAGATAAACCTAGGTCTATCCCTGATATTTTTAGTTTTTCAATGGTTGTTGAGTCATCCATCTCAAACAAGATGGCAGCAAAATATTTATCTGTACTGGTTTTAGAAACAGTTACGGATTTAATTTTGCCGTTTATCACTTGAGAAATCTTAGCTTTTACAACCCCTAATTTAGGTAGCTTAATTCCCTTATTTTTAACCGACATTCCGCACATCTTCATATATTTTTATATGTTTTTACATTCCCCAAGATGTTTTTACGAAAAACTGTCATTGTAGAGAATACTATTGAGAACTATTTTCAATAATTGATTTTTTCTGAGAAAACCAATTACAATTCTTCACCTTGATAAAAATCCATCATTGTAGCTATAATCCTTACTGGCAATGGGTTGTAAGCAATGTATTAGTAAAAATTATCAATTGAATGTTAAGAAGTGCGGAAGATGGGT